>DASZUX010000617.1:0-10706 GCA_035547455.1 Chitinophagaceae bacterium | reverse complement strand
TGGCTTTAAAATATTAAAAGTAAAGCTGGGAGTTAACCCCGGAGAAGATGCAGAAAGGCTTATTAAACTGCGGGAAACGTTTAGTTATGAAACCGGGATTATTGTTGATATGAACCAGGGATATACTGCAGCACAGATGCTTGCTTTTTACGACGCGATTAAACACCTGCGGGTTGGGTTGTTTGAACAGCCTTTTAAAAAAGGCTGCGAAGATGATATGCGTGGTTTGCCCGCTGCCATTAAGCAACTGGTAGCCGCCGATGAATCACTGATTGATGCAACCGATGCAGCAGCATTGGCAATGCCACCCGGGGCATGTGGCTTTTTTAATATTAAGCTAATGAAATGCGGTGGCATAAAAGAAGCTTTTACAATTGCAGGCATAGCACAGGCAAATAACATAAACCTTATGTGGGGCTGTAACGACGAAAGCATTATAAGCATTACAGCCGCCCTGCACCTGGCATTTGCATGCCCGCATACAAAATTTATTGATCTTGACGGAAGTTTTGACCTTGCTGAAGATGTTGTAGCCGGGGGCTTTATTTTGAAAGACGGCATAATGTCTGTTTCGCATAAAGCAGGACTTGGGTTATGGGGAATATGACCTTTTAATCTTTACATGTCTGGAGTTTTGCTTTGTGGTTTTATAAAGTTTTTACGATTCCGGCACCGGGTATTATATAATTTTTATTGACATGGAGGTATCCATACTTATACGTGATGCCGTATATTAGCAGCCCTATTTGAACTGCGAAAATTGCTTATGAGACATTTAATTATCCCCGGTATTATTTCAATTTTTCTTTTTGCCTGCAGTAATCCATCCCGGCAAAATAAGGGCAGGACATCATCTTCCGACTCAGGCAGCAGCACGGCAGCCGCCGGTTCACCGGGCAATACCCAACCTGCAAGAAATAATGCAGCACAAGGCGGCACTGATACAGTATGGGCGAGTTTGTTTGATGGTAAAACACTTAATGGCTGGCACAGCTACGGCAGTGATGCCCCGGGCGGCGCCTGGGAAGTTGAGAGCAGCACAATACACCTGAAACATGGTGAAAAAGACGGATACCAGACGAAAGGGGGAGGAGACCTTGTTTCAAACGATACTTTTGAAAACTTTGACCTGTTAATAACATGGAAAGTTGCGGCAAAAAGCAACAGCGGTATTCTATTTGACGTACAGGACGATAAAAAGCAATACCCTGAAACATGGAATACTGGTCCTGAAATACAGGTGCTGGATATAACAGGTAATGAAGATGCCCACAGCCCTAAACACCAGGCAGGAGACCTTTACGACCTTGTAGCCTGTAAATCGCATACAGCCATGCCTCCCGGTTTTTGGAACGAGACAGAAATTATCTGCAATAACGGTAACCTGGATATAATAATTAACAGGGTAAATGTGCTTACAACCACTTTATGGAATGATAACTGGAAAAAATTGATAGCAGGCAGCAAGTTTAAAACAATGCCCGGCTTTGGCGTTTTTAAATCAGGTCATTTTGCCTTGCAGGATCATGGCGGGGAAGTATGGTATAAAGATATTAAAGTAAAACGGCTGTAAAAACCTGTTCAGGCTTTTATCATACCCACTACAATCTTATCAATGGGCAGGCTTACAGTATCTTCTGTAAGGTCTTCCCATGTTACCCAGCGCAATACTTCACTTTGGCCTGTGGGGTCGCTTACCTGTTCGGGGGCAAAGTCAAATGGTGTAATTTTAGCAAAAACATTTACAGGCTCAACAGCGTGGGCATAATAATAAATTGCAATAATCTGGTTTCTTTTATTAAAGGCGGATATTTGATAATAATCGGTAGTGTAAATATGGTCGCCAATGTTTACGTCAAGGCCGGTTTCCTCTTTAAACTCCCGCTTAAGGCAATCCCGGGTACCTTCACCAAATTCAAGCCCGCCACCGGGAAATTTGGTAAAATAATCGCCACGTATAAATTCATCGCTTAGTAAAACTCTTTTTTGTGCATCAATCAATATGCCATACACCCGTATAGTAAAACTGTCAACTGTAACGTTTGCAACTTCGGGTGCAATTTCTTTAAGCTCCATAAAGTAAGTGGTGTTACTAAGATATTATTCTATGATAACCTCGCCTTTGAATACAAATTCAGCAGGGCCGCAAAGCCAGATGTTTTCAAAATCTTCTTCTCCCATTTTATCAAATTCAACCGCAAGGCGTCCCCCAAGCGTTCTTATTTCAATCCTGTTAAAACCATTGTCGTTATGGGCATTTACCAGCGCGGCAGCAGTAACGCCGGTGCCGCAGCTAAGGGTTTCGTTTTCAACACCTCTTTCATAAGTACGCACAAAAATGTCGCGTTCCTCGTCTTCTACAAAATTTACGTTTATGCCTTCAGTAATATATTCTTCGCTGTTACGTATCAGGCGGCCTACCCGTACTACCTCATAATCTTTTAAATCCGTCACGGGCTTTATATAATGCGGGGAGCCGGTATTTACTACCGAATCAGCAAAATGCTTGGTTATACCATGCACATCCTTCATCTTCAGGTTTACCCAGCCCCTGTCAGCCATGGTTGCTGTGTGCTGCCCGTCAATCGCCAGGAAATGGTATAATGACCTGTGTATGCCTAATGCGTGGGCAAATTTTACCGAGCACCTGCCGCCATTGCCGCACATACTCTGGCTTCCATCAGCATTGTAATAATCCATCTCAAAATCATACCCCGGCTTATCTCTTAATATTATTACACCGTCCGCACCTATGCCAAAGCGGCGCTCACAAATACGGCTTATTTGCACAGCAGTTAGCTTTATTTCACTACTGCGTGCATCAAACATTATAAAATCATTGCCTGTACCCTGGTATTTAAAAAACTCGTACGTCATGTTTAATAATTCCTCTCACTGTATTAATTACTCAATCAAACTTACTTAACAATATGCAAACATCACACGCTGCGCGGGCAACAGAGCAAAAGATAATATGCAAATACGGGTTTGCCATTGCCTAAACTGCGTGTGTTTATTACAGGTAGCTAAGGTTAGTTTGCGGTGTTAAGGCCAGCAATGTTTCATACATCAATTGTATGGTTGACTCAATGTCGCTTTTGTGAATCATTTCCACCGTAGTGTGCATATAGCGCAACGGGATTGAAATAAGCACCGAAGGGCAGCCATCATTTGCATACGCAAAGCTGTCGGTGTCGGTACCGGTGCTGCGGCTTAAAGCCCGCCATTGTACCGGGATTTTATTTTTTTCAGCCACTTCTTCTACAAAATGAAGCAGCTTGTTTTGTATGGCCGGGCCGTATGCCAGCGACGGACCTTTACCACAGGCAATATCACCTTCAACAGCCTTATTAATCATCGGGGTTTGTGTGTCGTGCGTTACATCAGTAACAATAGCTACATCCGGCTTTATACGGCGGGCAATCATCTCTGCGCCGCGCAAACCAATCTCTTCCTGCACAGCATTTACAACGTACAATGCGTACGGCAGCCTTTTTTTGTTTTCCTTCAAAAGCCTTGCTACTTCGGCAATCATAAAACCGCCTACGCGGTTATCAAAAGCGCGGCCTATGTAATAGTCAAATGCAAGCTCATCAAAGCCTTCTTCGTACGTTACTACAGCGCCTATATGTACACCTAATTCTTCAATTTCTTTTTTGCTGCGCGCACCGCAGTCAAGAAACAGGTTATCAACCTTAGGCTGTGTTTCTTTCTGGTCAGAGTTACTTAAACGGGTATGTATAGCCGGCCAGCCGAATACAGCTTTTACCGGCCCCTTTTTGCCATGTATAATTACCCTTTTGGCAGGGGCCACCTGGTGATCAACTCCGCCGTTCCTTTTCAGGTAAATAAGGCCCTGGTCGGTAATGTAGTTTACAAACCAGCTAATTTCATCTGCATGCGCTTCAATTACCACCCTAAAGGTTTCCTGCGGGTTAATAACACCTACCGCTGTACCATAGGGGTCAGTAAACTGCGTGTCGGTGTACGGCTTAATATAGTCAAGCCACAGTCTTTGACCTCCACTTTCAAAACCAACAGGGGAAGGGTTGTTGATATATTTTTTTAAGAATGAAAAAGATTCGTTTGTGAGGAGCGGCTTATGCTTTTGCTTTGCTTTTTTTTCCTTTGCCATAACAAACATTTTATTGATTTACCGTTGCCCTTGAATTGCGGTGCAGGTATTTAAAGCCTGCAATTTAACTAACTTATGCTTTATTGAGTAAACCATATTTATAATGCATACAACTAAATGGGCTATGCGGCTGCAATCATACCCAAAATGCCGCATAAAGCTTTTAACAGCATAAGGCCATCAATTACCACAAGATAATACATAATGCTTCTGCGCTCGTGCATGGAGTAGCCTACCCAAAGTAGTAATATAAACGGAATGGAATTAAACAGCACCCGCACCCAGCCAAAATGACTAAAAAAAGCAAACACTGCAAAGCTTAAAAAACCTAAGGCAGACAAAGGCAGTATAATATAAAAAAGCGTTTTGCGAAGCCCCACCTGTACCACAAAGGTTTTTAAATGGCGGTTGTGGTCAGCGGCATAGTCCTTTATGTCAAACATAATACCCAGTACGGATATGTACATTAGGTTTTTAATAAACAGCAATATGCCCGTGTAAGTTATTATGTAAGGCTGGCCTGTTTCAACCTGGTAAAAAATAAGCGGGTAAATGGTAGTTGAGCCTGCCCAGACATAGCCAATAATAAAAGGCTTTAGCCAGCCCGTTTGCCGCAGGTTATAATGCTTAAATCGTTTAAATGGAGGGCCATAGTAAGCAAGTGCTACAGCAGGCACAGATGCAATTAACAGCCATTGCCAAACTTTTATATTGAAAATATTGGCTCCAAACCTGTACACTATATAAACGGCGCTGGCGGCGGTAATAATATAAAACACAAACCTTGCAGCAGCAATACCTTTCCTGTTCTGTATATACCATTGTGTGCGCCTGTTTCCTATATCTGCAGCGTTTGCAGGTATTTCGCCCATATAGGCGTAAGTGTAATAAACTACTGAAGCCGAGAAAACAAAAATATACCATGCAGGATTATTTAAAGAATAATACTGCTGCAGGCTGGCTTCAATTGAAAGGGCAACGGCACAAATACCATAAAAGTAATTGCCAAAAAAAATTACTGTGCCGACTTTTTTTAACAACTGCATTAGTTAATTAACGCAATTCTGGGTGATTCTACCGTGTCGCTGGTATGCCCCGCATTATCTTTAATCCAAAACCTGAAATAAGCGGTATCAGTCTTTTGGCTGCATGCGTCCAGCAGCGTGTAATAATTGTAGGGATCGGGGTTGCCGTAAATGTAAGTTACAGAAAGGTCTGCCTTCAGGTTGGATTTCTGGGTGTTTGAGGGGATGGGGTAGCCTTTTATATAGCTATAGTCTGTACACACCAGGCTTACACGCTGTACAAAAATCATACTGTCCTGCAGGTCGCCCTCCTTATCAGTAACCTGTAAATCGAAATTTACAATCTGGTTTTTTGTAAACGATGTGCCATTTACGCCTTTAAATACCAGCTTTGGCGTTGTTTCGTATTTGCTTTTAGTGCATGCCGCCCAAATAAATGCCGCCAATATTACCAATACTGCCAATACTTTTACTTTCATCTTTATTACTTTCGTCCTCAAATTTAAACAAAACAACTCATCGCCGGATGCAACCGCCAGTGTTTGTTAACAATATTTTTACCACCTCCGCCGGTTTTGAAGAAAAAGCTTTACAGCTTTTTAGTTACCAGTACCGGCATAATAACGTGTACAGGCAGTGGTGTAGTATTTTGGGTGTGGACGAAGGCCAAATAAATACGCTTACCCAAATACCTTTTTTACCGGTATCGTTTTTTAAAACGCATGCTGTTGTAACGGGCAGCTTTGTGCCTGAGGTTACCTTTACCAGCAGCGGTACCACCCAAACACTTAACAGCCATCATTATGTAAAAGAACTGGATATATACCGCCAAAGTTTTATAAAGGCATTTGAGCTTTTTTACGGCAGCCTGCAAAACTGGTGTGTTATTGGGCTGCTGCCCAGTTACCTTGAACGTTCTGGCTCGTCGCTGGTGCTTATGGCTGACGAAATGATAAAGCTGTCTAACCACCCTGCCAGCGGCTTTTACCTGTACGGGTTTGATAAGCTGGCAGGCACACTGCAGCAACTTGAAAAAGCGGCCCAGCCCACCCTGCTGCTTGGGGTTACTTTTGCCCTGCTTGATTTTGCTGCCAGCCACCCTATGCCGCTGCATCACACAGTTATTATGGAGACAGGCGGTATGAAAGGCAGGCGAAGGGAACGTACCCGGCAGGAAGTGCATACAGCACTATGCAGCGCTTTTAAAATGCAGCATATTCACTCCGAATACGGTATGACTGAACTGCTGAGCCAGGCTTACTCAAAAGGCGAGGGGCGTTTTTACTGCCCGCCCTGGATGCGCATGCTGGTACGCAACGAGGAAGACCCTTTGTCTGTAGCCACTACCGGCAAAGGGGTACTTAATATTATTGACCTTGCCAATATATACAGTTGTGCCTTTATTGCAGTTGACGACGCCGGCTTTGTTTACGGCGACGGCAGCTTTGAAGTATGGGGCCGGCTTGATAACAGCGATATACGGGGTTGCAGTTTAATGGTGGTATAAATTAACTATACCTATTCTGCTGTTTCAACCTCTTTCTTTATTAAATGTTCTTCAATCACCTGTTTAAATGCGTGCCTGGGCAAAGCGCCCGGCTGCATCATAGGCTGACCTTCTGCCGGTATAAACAGCAACGTAGGTATGCTTTGTATGCCAAAAACCGATGCCAGTTCCATTTCTTTATCGGTATCAACTTTATATACCAGCAGTTTACCGGCATACTCGCTGGATAAATCTTCCAGTATGGGGGCCACCATTTTACAGGGACCGCACCAGTCGGCATAAAAATCTACAATTGCGGGCAGTTCACCTTTATAATTCCACTCTTTTGCGGTCTCATAATCAAACACCTTATCTTTAAAGTCCTGTGTTGTTAATTTAATTGTTGCCATAGTTATTAATTGTTGTGTAAAAGTATATTTTCCATTGCCGCCGCAGCGTGACTTTCATCACTCTCTACAACAGCAGCCACTAAAATTATACCGTCTTTTAACAGCCAAAGCCCCCGCATGTTACGGAGGCTTTGGCTTTAACTGTCACTCTATATCACCCGCACTTATTCATGTTATTCAGTAATATGCTGTAAATAGTAGTGTTACTTCACTTCTTCAAATTCAGCATCGGTTACATTTTCACCTGTACCCTGCTGGCTGCCGCCCTGCTGAGCGTTGCCATCAGCGCCCGGCTGAGGGCCGCCTGCTGCGCCACCCTGTTTGTACATGTCTTCGCTTGCGGCTGTCCATGCAGTATTCAGGTCGGCGGTGGCTTTATCTATTGCGCTTACATCCTGGCTCTTATGTGCATCTTTTAATTTAGCTAACGCGCTTTCAATATCGCCTTTTTTATTGGCCGGTATCTTGTCGCCAAACTCCTTTAACTGCTTTTCAGTCTGGAATACCAAGCTGTCGGCCTGGTTCAGCTTGTCAATCTTTTCACGGGCTGCTTTATCTGTAGCCTCGTTGGCTTTTGCTTCAGATTTCATTTTTTCAATTTCCTCCTTGCTTAAGCCGCTGCCTGCTTCAATACGTATCTTTTGCTCTTTGCCGGTGCCTTTATCTTTAGCGCTTACATGCAGTATGCCGTTAGCGTCAATATCAAAAGTCACTTCAATCTGCGGTACGCCGCGTGGTGCCGGCGGTATGTCAGTAAGGTTAAACTTACCAAGGCTCTTATTCTGGTTGGCCATCGGCCTTTCGCCCTGCAGTACATGTATTTCAACACCAGGCTGGTTATCGCTTGCTGTACTGAATACTTCTGTTTTCTTGCTCGGTATGGTAGTGTTGCTGCCAATCATAGTAGTCATCACGCCGCCCATAGTTTCAATACCAAGGCTAAGCGGGGTAACGTCAAGCAGCAGTACGTCTTTTACTTCACCGGTTAATACCGCACCCTGTATGGCAGCACCTACAGCAACCACTTCATCAGGGTTAACGCCTTTGTTGGGTTTTTTGCCAAAAAATTTCTCTACAATTTCCTGCACCTTAGGTATACGTGTACTACCGCCCACCAATATTACCTCGTCAATCTGGCTGGTGCTGTAACCGGCATCTTTTAAAGCCGCCTCACAAGGTTTTAAACACCTTGCAAACAGGCTGTCGGCCAACTGCTCAAACTTGGCACGGGTAAGTTTTTTTACCAGGTGTTTGGGCACACCGTCAATAGCGGTAATATAAGGCAGGTTAATTTCTGTTTCGCTGCTGCTGCTCAGTTCAACCTTGCTTTTTTCAGCGGCTTCTTTCAGGCGCTGTAAAGCCATCGGGTCTTTGCGCAGGTCAACATTCTCCTCTTTCCTGAACTCGTCGGCCAGCCAGTCCATAATCACCTTATCAAAGTCATCGCCGCCAAGGTGGGTATCACCGTTGGTGCTCTTTACTTCAAATACGCCGTCACCCAGTTCAAGAATGGAAATATCAAATGTACCGCCGCCAAGGTCAAATACTGCTATCTTCTGGTCAGCATGTTTTTTGTCAAGGCCATACGCCAATGCCGCGGCGGTAGGCTCATTTACAATACGGCGAACGTTTAACCCGGCAATTTCACCGGCTTCTTTGGTAGCCTGGCGCTGTGCGTCGTTAAAGTAGGCCGGTACGGTAATTACGGCTTCGTGTACTTCCTGGCCAAGATAATCTTCGGCGGTTTTCTTCATTTTTTGAAGAATCATGGCCGAAATCTCCTGCGGGGTGTACAGCCTGCCGTCTATATCAACACGAACGGTATTATTGTCACCTTTGCTTACTTTATAGGCCCAGTGGCTAATTTCTTCTGTAACCTCGTCATAGCGGCGACCCATAAAACGCTTTACGCTCATTATGGTATTGTGGGGGTTGGTTATTGCCTGGCGTTTTGCCGGGTCGCCAACTTTACGCTCGCCATTTTTCAAGAATGCTACCACAGAGGGGGTCGTACGGCGGCCTTCGTCATTAGCAATAACAACGGGCTCGTTACCTTCCATAACGGCTACGCAACTGTTGGTCGTTCCAAGGTCAATTCCTATAATTTTTGCCATATAGATATTATACTTTAAGGTTAGTATTCAAAACTTTACGGGTTTTCTTTGTCAATCATTATGCCACCTCCTGCCAGTGTGCTAAAATGACAGGAAAACGATATATGAAGTGACAGGGTGCATTAAAGTCATTTCGTCACTGGTCATAAAGTCATTTAATGTGAGTCCTCAAACAACAACCGTGGGGATGTATGGCGCTTTACTCTTCCTGGCTGGTGAATTTATCGTCAGCACTATTTACTTATTACTGTGTACTTTTCCAGCGATTATAAAAGTGTAAACAATTAATAATCAATCATTTTCTTCCTGCATCCCCTTTAAAAAGCATGGAAAAAGAGGGAAAGAGGGAGGAAAAAGACTGGAAAACGTTACGCCCTTTTCTACCATCCCCGCGGGAAAAAGCGGGAAAAATGTCTTTTTTAAGACTATCAGCCAATTCCTGTGTACGGGAGACTTCTTCCGCTTTATGCGATACCTGCCTGCACTGCAGGCTGTTATTTTGCAAAGAACTACCTGTATATATATAAAAAGGGCGGGGGTGTCTCACAAAAAGTAAAGATTTTTTTTTGAAGAGCTAATTATCAGCCGTGCAAAAAGTAACCTGCCCGGCAATGTGCCGCAACACCGGCACAGCAGCCATTGCCCTGTATGAGGTGGATGCGGAAGACAGGGCTAAAACCTTTCAAAAGTTTCTATTAAGGCGTTGTTTATGCAGCTTATGTATAAACAATCCCTAACTTCAGCAAAAATAACCGTGGGAATGAACAGCACAAACAACGCAAGGGTATATAAAATGTCTTTTGCCGGGGTTTACCCCCTGTATATAAAAAAGGCGGAGGCAAAGGGGCGCACAAAAGAGGAGGTAGATGCCATTATTTATTGGCTTACGGGTTATAACCAGCAATCACTGCAGGAGGTTATTGATAATAAAACAAATTTTGAAACGTTTTTTACCAATGCACCTAAAATAAACCCGAATGTCTCAAAAATTACCGGCGTTATTTGCGGCTACCGCGTAGAAGATATTGAAGACCCTGTTATACAGAAGGTTCGTTACCTGGACAAAATGATTGATGAACTGGCTAAAGGCAAAGCCATGGAAAAAATCTTACGAAAGTAAGGGCTTGCGGTAACGTAACTGAATCTTATTGAGTAGTCTCTATTAAAGGGTATATGGAAAATGCCGCTGAAATTTGCATTGCGCAATACCATCCGCTTACTATTACTGATGATGCTCTTTCATCATATCTTCTGCTTTAAAGTATGGTTTATAATCTTCCAGCCGTTTTAGTAATGCCTGCCCTGCTTGCTGTATCCTGGCGGTTTCGGCTTCATTAAGCGGTGTAATAATATATTCATAAGGGCCACGGCGCCCGTCGCCCAGTGTCATGGCATCGGGGTTTACCAGGAACGGCCCCTGCGTTGAAGTGGAATCAATACCAAGGTCCGCGGCAGTGAGATATGGCGCGTAATACATATAATGGGGCATGCTTACAGAAGCTACATGATTATCAGCAGGATTGTTGCTGGTGTAAA
>DASZUX010000616.1:0-19668 GCA_035547455.1 Chitinophagaceae bacterium | reverse complement strand
TTTGTCTGCACGGCTGGGGGCCAGGTTACCGCTTGGGTGGTTATGGCATAGTATAAGGCGGGTAGCGTCATGCTCAAGTGCCTTTTTTAAAATAACCCTTGGGTCTGCAACGGTACCGGTAACCCCGCCATGGCTTATAATTTCAGTGTGGTTTATTTTATTAGCCGCATTCAGGTACAGGGCCACAAACATCTCCTGCTTTTTGTGTTGCAGTTGCGCCCGTAAATATTCTGCTACCTGCTTGCTGCTGCTTACAACATCTCTTTTGGCGGTTGCGGTTTCGCGGCGTATACCCAGCTCCAGGGCGGCAACAATGGCTATGGCTTTAGCCTCGCCAATGCCCTTTACTTTAAGTTTCAATATTTCTTTTATTGACATTTTGCCCAACCGTTGCAGGTCGTTATTTACAGCCGCCAGCAACTCTTTGCCCAGGTCAACCGCACTTTTGTCTTTAGTACCGTTATTTATTAATATGGCAAGCAATTCTGCGTTGCTAAGGGCTGCGTGGCCTTTCAGCAGCATTTTCTCCCTTGGCCTGTCGTCCTGCGCCCAATGCTTTATTGATGTTTTTTGCATGTTTATAAAATAAACTCGCTCAAAATACAATTTCCTTTGCTAATATTTATCTTCGCCGTTCATCATACAATTAATATGGGGCCTTCAGTTAAAATATTTGCCGGCACCGGCTCAAAACAGCTTGCAGAAACTATCGCGCGGCGTTTTGGTGCGCCACTTGGCCGGGTTAACATACAAAAGTTCAGCGATGGCGAGTTTCAACCCGTTTTCCTGGAAAGCATACGCGGCGACTATGTTTTTTTGGTGCAAAGCACGTTTGCGCCTATGGAAAACCTAATGGAACTGTTGCTGATGATTGACGCCGCCAAACGCGCCAGCGCCTATAAAATTATTGCAGTTATACCCTATTATGGCTTTGCCAGGCAGGACAGGAAAGATAAGCCCCGCGTAGCCATTGGCAGCAAACTGGTAGCTACCCTGCTGGAAGCGGCCGGCGCCAACAGGATTATTACTATGGACCTGCATGCACCCCAAATACAGGCTTTTTTCGACATACCTGTTGACCATTTGGACAGTTCAGCCATTTTTATACCTTATATCGAGCAACTTAAGCTTGAAAACCTTACCTTTGCGGCCCCCGATGTGGGAAGTACCAATAGAGTACGCGAAATTGCCAGCTATTTTAACGCCGAAATGGTGATTTGCGATAAACACCGCAAGCGTGCAAACGAAATAGCCAGCATGGTGGTGATAGGTGATGTAAAGGGAAAAGACATAGTGCTGATAGATGATATTTGCGATACGGGCGGCACACTTGCAAAAGCGGCCAACCTGTTAAGGGAAAAGGGAGCTACCAGCATAAGGGCATTATGTACGCACCCGGTATTAAGCGGCAACGCTTATGCAAACATAGCCAACAGCGTACTTGAAGAACTGGTAGTGTGCGACACTATACCGCTAAAGCATGGGATAGACAAGATTAAGGTGGTTTCAGTGGCTGATTTGTTTGCAATTGCAATACGCAATGCATACGAAAACAAAAGCATCACCAGCCTGTTCATTCACAGCCAGTTGAGGGGAAAGAGATAGTTTGAATACACTTTTTTTGGGTAGTAATATTCAAACTTTTAAACAGTCAAATTTTAATTATCAATAAAAAACAATGAAAACAGTTACAATCGAAGGACAACTGAGGACCGAATTTGGCAAGAAAGCCACCCGCCAGCTTCGCTCTCAGGAACTTGTGCCTGGTGTAATTTACGGGGGTGCAGAGGAGGTAAATTTTTATGCTCCTGCTAAGGCTTTTAAGCCTTTGGTGTACACGCCTGAATTCCAGGTAGCCGAAATATTAGTAAACGGCAAATCGTACAAATGTATTTTGAAAGACCTGCAGTTTGACAAGGTTACAGATGACCTTGCACACATAGACCTGCTGGAACTTGTAGGCAACAAAAAAGTTACTGCTACCCTGCCTCTTAAATTTACAGGCACATCAATTGGTGTAAAAGGCGGCGGTAAGCTTATTACAAAAATTAAACAGTTAAAAGTAAAAGCCTACCCGGCTGACCTGCGGGAAAATATTGAAGTTGATATTACCAATCTTGACCTGAACGGTAATATACGGGTACAGGATGTAGTGGTTGATAAAATTGAAGTGCTCAACTCGCCCCGTATTCCTATTGCGTCAGTGGTACTTACGCGTCAGTTAAAACAGGAAGAATCTGCTGCTACAAAAGCTGCCCCGGCTAAGGCTGCTGCGCCGGCTGCTGCAAAACCGGCTGCTAAAAAATAACGGCAACGTTTATAATAAAAAATCCTTCTGGCGAACAGGAGGATTTTTTGTTTTATGGAACCAGGGTAATTGAATGGAGACAATAGGGGGTTTTCAAGCGGGGTATTCACTATGAAAATGGAAGCAGGCCGTGATAAATTTGATATAAATAACAATTATGTCTAAGTATTTAATAGTAGGATTAGGAAATATTGGCAGGGAATACGCCAACACAAGGCATAACATTGGTTTTGATGTTGTGGCGGCATTTGCGCTTAAACATGGCGGTATATTTAAAACCGACAGGCTTGCAGAGGTGGCCGAAGTAAAATGGAAAGGAAAAATTTTTGTTTGTGTACTGCCCACAACTTATATGAATCTTAGCGGTAAGGCGTTTAAATACTGGATGGATAAGGAGAAGGTGCCGCTGGAAAATACTTTAACCGTTGTGGATGAACTGGCCTTGCCTATAAACAAAATAAGACTGCGACCCTCCGGCAGCGATGGAGGTCATAATGGCCTGCGCGATATTCAGCTAACCCTTGGTACGGACAAGTACCCCAAACTAAGGTTTGGCATTGGCAACAATTTTCCCAAAGGCCTGCAGGTTGATTATGTATTGGGCAGGTGGTTTCCCGAGCAGGTGCCCTTGGTACAAAAAAAGATTGAAAGCTGCGTGGAAGTAATTGAAAACTTTGCCGCCATAGGCATAGAACGTACCATGAACCTTTTCAACAACAAAGAATTTATATAATTGTGTCATATTGAATTATGATGTAAGTTTATTAATTTAATTTAGCGGCACATACAACAGTTTTGCCAAAAAATTGTTGTTACATTTTTAATCCATTCCTATTATGAAAACCTTGCAAACAACCTTTATGACTAAATACTTTAATCTATGAAAATTTTTTGTGTTGGACGTAACTATGTCGCTCACGCAAAAGAGTTGAATAACGAGGTGCCTGAAGAACCCGTTATTTTTCTTAAGCCAAAAAGTGCGCTGTTACAGTCGCAAACATCCTTCTATTACCCAGAATTTACCAACGAGCTGCATTACGAGGCTGAACTGGTACTTAAAATTGTAAAAAACGGCAAATACATTTCTGTAAATCAGGCTTCAAAGTATTATAATGCCGTTACTGTTGGTATTGATTTTACCGCGCGCGACATTCAGCAGGAGCTTAAAAAGAAGGGATTGCCCTGGGAAAAGGCAAAAGCATGGGATAATTCAGCCGTTATTGGCACATGGGTGGATGTAACACCCCAAATGCTTAAAAATCCTATCAATTTCTCCATGAAGCTAAATGAAGATGTGGTACAAAAAGGAAACAGCAAAGACATGATTTTTTCGTTCGACAAACTGGTATCTAACATTTCGCAATATTTCTCAATTAATATAGGTGATGTTATTTTTACCGGCACACCCGCAGGTGTGGGTGAATGTGTTGTTGGCGATATATTGACAGGTTATTTTGAAGACACCAAGGTATTTGAAATAGAGGTGAAGTAACGCCTGGTAAGGGATACGGGGTAGAAGTACGAAGCAGAGCCAATGCTGGACATATTGGTACCGGCGGTTCTCTTAATACCGCACGTTCCGTTGGGTGCCGTCATGTTTACTTCTAACTTCATAAATTTTATCTCGCGCCTGCTTCTTTCACATCGTACTTCTAACCTCGTAAATTGTACTTACTGTACCTTTGCCGTTAATGATTGACAGAACGATTCTTGCCAGGGCGTACCTGCTAATGGCTACTGCCAGGGGTATGTCGGCAACGTACGAGGACAACCGCAGGGAGTGCGGTTATGTGCATGCCACCTCAAAAGGGCATGAGGCCATACAAATAGCCATGGGCCTGCAACTGCTGCCCTGCGATTTTGTAAGCCCTTATTACCGCGACGACAGCCTGCTGCTGGCGCTTGGTTTTACGCCTTACGAACTTATGCTGCAACTGCTGGCCAAACAGGCAGATCCCTTTTCCGGCGGACGTTCGTATTACGCGCACCCTTCGTCTAAGGCGCCGGGCAGGCCGGGTATCATCCACCAAAGCAGTGCTACAGGTATGCAGGCAATACCAACTACGGGCATAGCACAGGGCATACAATACCTTGAACTTATTCAGTCCTCTTTATTAAAAAACGGGCCGGGTGGGCAACCGCCGGTAGTAGTATGCAGCCTGGGCGATAACAGTATGACGGAAGGCGAGGTTAGCGAGGCCCTGCAATTTGCGGTATTAAAAAAATTACCTGTTATATACCTGGTGCAGGATAATGACTGGGGCATAAGCGTTACAGCCGGCGAAGCCCGGGTAATGAATGCTTACGAGTATGCAGCCGGTTTTCCCGGGTTGCAGCGGTTACGGGTTGATGGCAGCGATTTTGCAGCCAGCTATAACATAGTAAACGAAGCCATTTATTATGTAAGGCAACAGCGTAAACCCGTGCTGGTGCACGCTACCGTGCCATTGCTTGGCCACCATACCAGCGGTGTGCGTAAAGAATTTTATCGCAGTAAGGAAGACCTGGAAAAACATTCCCTGCACGACCCATATCCAAAACTACGCGGCTTTTTGTTGCAAAACGGATTTGCCGAAAATGATATAAACGGGATGGAAGAAGTGGCGGCCATGGAAGTAAAAACTGCTTTAGAAGCCGCACTTGGTGCGCCTGGCCCGGATGCTGCTGCCATTAATAAATATGTTTTTGCCGATACACCGGTTAAAGAAGAAAAAGGTACCCGCCAGCCTAAATATGGCGAAAGGGTGATGATGGTGGATGCCGCCCTGCACGCCATTGAAGAGCTGATGCAGGAACACCCGGAGTGCATATTGTACGGGCAGGATGTGGGCCGCAGGTTAGGCGGTGTGTTTAGGGAGGCGGCTACACTGGCTGAAAAATTTGGCGACCACCGCGTATTTAACACGCCTATACAGGAAGCCTATATTATTGGTTCAACGGCGGGTTTGTCTGCCGTTGGAATAAGACCCATAGTGGAAGTGCAGTTTGCCGATTATATCTATCCGGGCTTTAACCAACTGGTGTGCGAGTTGTCAAAGTCGTGCTACCTTACTAACGGTAAGTACCCGGTTGGTATGGTGCTGCGTGTGCCAACAGGAGCCTATGGGGGCGGCGGGCCTTACCATAGCGGCAGCGTAGAATCTGCCCTGCTGTCAGTAAAAGGTATAAAAGTATGTTACCCCGGTAATGCGGCAGATATGAAAGGGCTGATGAAAGCTGCTTTTTACGATGGCAACCCTGTAATAATGCTGGAACATAAGGGCCTTTACTGGAGCAAAGTGCCCGGCACTGAAGACGCTAAAACTATTGAGCCGGCCCGCGACTACATTTTACCCCTTGGCAAAGCAGCTATTGTGTTGCATGCCGATTCCGCCAAAATAAAACAGGGCGAAACCGTTTGTATCGTAACCTATGGTATGGGTGTTTATTGGGCCAAAGCTGCCGCTGTGACTTTTACCGGGCAGGTGGAAATTATTGACTTGCGTACCCTGTACCCCCTGGACGAAGAACTGGTATTTGAGAGAGTTGCCCGCCATGGCAAATGCCTTGTATTAAGCGAGGAGCAACAAAACAACAGCTTTGCCGAAGCATTGGCTTACCGTATAAGTTATAACTGCTACCAGTTTTTAGATGGTAAAGTGGAAGTGCTGGGTGCCCTGAACCTGCCTGCGGTGCCTATAAATCTCACCCTTGAACAAGCTATGCTGCCCACTCCCGCCAAAGTAGCGCAACGCATACAAAAACTGCTGAGTTATTAAGCGCGCTGCCGCAACGGGATGGTTGCCAATAAATGCCTGTAGTCCCCCTCGTCAATTGCCCTTATAAACTTGTTACGGTAAACTCCGTTCTCCTGTTTTTGGCGCGGCCTTCTTCTGTATTGTTATCGGCAATGGGTTTTGTGGCGCCATAGCCCTTCCATGTTAGGCGGCCGGGTTCAATGCCTTTGCTTATTAAGTAGTCTGCTACGGCTTTTGCCCTGTTGGTGGATAGTACCAGGTTGTCTGCATCGCTGCCGATGTTATCAGTATGCCCGCTTATCTGCACATGCATAGTGGGGTTATCTGTCAGCAATTGCAGCAGTTTGTCAAGCTCTGTAAGGCTAACCGGCTTTAACTGGTAACTATTAAGGTCAAATTGTATGTTTTTCAGTGCCAATGTTTCATTTACTGCAACAGGCTGCAATTGTATGTTTTTAATATAAGTACTGTCGGCTGCTTTTTCTTTCAACCTGTACACATCGCTGTAAAACAAATAACCTTTTCGGTTTACGGTAAAAGTGTAATCTTTTCCAACAGGCAGTGTTACAAAGTAAAAGCCTGTTTCATCTGTTTGCAGTTTTGTTACCGGCTGACTTGTTGAGTCATCTGTTAATTCAACCGAACAGGGTATATATTTGCCCGTTGCTGCGTCAGTAACATATCCCTGTACGTATAAAGTGCGTGCCGGCCTTACCTGCGGCTGTAATTGAAATTTATACAGGTCAAGTTCGCCTCGCGTATCTGCCCGGTCGCTGGCATAATAAGCAGTTAACCCATCACTTGCTACAAACAGGCTACCCTCGTTCTCAACAGTATTTATGGGGTAACCCAGGTTTTCGGGTGTGCTCCAGGTACTGTCACCGGTTTTACGGCTTACATATATATCCGTGCCGCCATAACCCGGCCACCCATCCGAGGTAAAATACAAAGTTTGATTATCAGCATGTATAAAGGGTGCCTGTTCGTTTCCTTTAGTGTTAATAGCGGGTCCCATATTTTCAGCCGGTGTCCATGTGCCGTTTGAACGCCGGTGGCTAACATATATATCGCTGCCTCCATAGCCACCCGGCCTGTTACTGCTAAAATAAAGGGTATTTTTGTCAGGGCTAAGGCTTGGCCCGCTGTCCCAAAACTCGCTGTTAATACTATAACCCATGTTTACCGGTTCGCTCCAGCCCTGCGGGGTATTATAGCTTATGAATAAATCAAAATCGCCGTCGCCCTTACCTGGAAAGTCACCCGCAAATATCAGCCATTCGCCGTCCTGAGAAATATTCACGGCGCCCTTAAACGGCTCCGTATTAATGCTGCCATCTACCAGTTTTGCCAAGTTGTATTTTCCATCCGGCAGCAGTTTACTCTCAATTATGTCCTCCCTGCCTCCTTCCCCCCTGCGGGTAAATACAAATGTACTGTCGTCAATGGTAAAACTGGGGTAATATTCGCTGCTGCTGCTGTTAATGCTGTCGCCCATATTGGCGGGCGAAAAACTGGTGCCGGCAACAGGGTGTTTTTGGGCGTAATCAATGGCAAACTGGTAACACTGCCTGCGGTATTGTGCTGCTTTTATGCTTGTTTCGCTAAGCTTAGGAAGCGCCAAAAAATGGTTAACTGCGGTAAGTGCACTGTCAAACCTGCCAAGCGCTGCCAGGTTTATGGAATATGGTAAAGTATAATATTTAAAGTAAGCGCTGTCAACGGTACGGGCTTTATCATAATATTCCACGCATTTTTCATAATTCTTTAATTCCCCGTACACACCGGCCATGCTTAAATAAGCATCGGTAAAGGCGGGGTCATATTCAATTGCCTTTCCCAGCAGGGGTATGGCATCTTTAATAAGCCCGTCGCGCAGTTGCAGCATTGCTTTATCATAAGCCTGCTGTGCCTTTTTGTTGGGAGTATGCAAGTCGCCCTGGGCAAAAGTGTTCCGTGTTACTAATAACGATAATATCAGCAAAACATTCTTCATCGTTAAGCAAGGTCGCAAAAAGCGGGTAATGTGGTTGTTAAAGTTCAAAGCCATAAAAGTTTCAGCTCCATAAAACGGCGTAAAAAGAAGAATATTGCGGGATAATAATTTACGGGTTAGCATTAGCAACTAAAAAGGGTGAATACCGGCTGTGCCAGTCAATTCACCCTTTTTAAAAAGACAGTGTAGCGGGTACACTATTTAATCCTGAACCTCAACCCTGCATAAAACATCCTGCCATACACCGGCCCCCACACAATAGATGCATCAAAGTTGTGGCCAAAGGGGTTGGCGGCATCAACAATCAGTTGCTGCTGGTGGTAATTGTTAAGGTCTTCCACGCCGGCATATAATTCCAGTTGCTTAACCGTTTTGCTTACCTGCGCATCCATCACCACGTAGGAGGGGCTGTAGCTTTGCCATTGGTATGCTGCCGGGGCGTCGCCGGAATATGGCAACCTTTTTTGCCCTACCAGTTGCACGGTATAATCAAACTTCCATTTGCTGGCAGTTTCATAGTGAAGGCTGGTAAAGGCCCGTTGTTTAGCAACAAGCGGCCGCTGCAGTAATTCGCCGTGGTATGTTGCTTTCACATCATATAAACGGTAGGCTAAGCGTACATCTATGTTTTTCAATATGCTATAGTTAATTTCTGCCTGTATGCTGTTGGAGTAAGATTTGCCCTGCAGGTTATAAAAGTTTAACTGCGTGGCACTCTTGTCAACATCCACCACTACCTGGTTAACAAAATCTGTCCTGAAAAAATCTGCAGTCACGCTTCCTTCCCTGTTAAACAGCCTAAATTTCTGATCAATGCTTATACCCTCGTTCCATGCAATTTCAGGCTGTAGTCCATACGCCCCGCCTTTTGCATTTGGCGTAATGGTAACCGCCCTGCTGCTTACAAACCATCCTGTGTTTTCAGAAAAAATGTTGGCGGTACGTTCGCCCCTGCCGGCGCTTATGCGGATGGTTGTGTTTTTGTGCGGCTGGTACCGGGCATTAAGGCGGGGTGTTACAAAATATCCAAACAGGCTGTTGTGGTCTGCACGTATGCCCGCCACCATATTAAATTTGGTGGATGCATCCCAGGTGTATTCAAAAAAGGCGCCGGGCACCAATTCTTTACGGGTGTAGTTCGCTGCACTGAATGTTTCATCGTAATGGTCATACAAAAAACTAAGGCCTGTTCTGAACTTATGGTTGGTATTGCCTATGATAGACTGGTAAATAAGGTTGGCATATACATTTTGCTGCTTTGCATCATAGGCGGTTAAACCAAAATAATCATTTTGGTTGTGGCTGAATGCAGCTACCTGCAGCCCGATACTTTTATATTTTTTTGCAGTAAACACGTAGCCCAGTTTGGCAAAAGCTTCATACCGTTCTGTTGCAAGCCCAATACCGTAGTGGGTGGTGGTGAATTTGTCTGTTGCAGGGTTAAAATCTACCTGGCCGCCCGTTTTGTTATCAGTGAGTACCCTAATGCCAATTTGCCCCATCAACCCGTTACTGCTGTTATATTGCCAGCGGTTGAATATGGTAAACTGGTTGCCTGAGGGAAGGTCCCGGAAGCCATCATTATTGTTGTCAATTTTTTTGTTGTTTAAAAAATCATCATGCATCAGCAATGCAGTACTCCATTTACTGTTTATTTTTTGGGTTGTAACAACATTAAGGTCTGTTTTGCCCATGTCATTCACATAAGCATTTAAAAAAAGCCGGTCGCCGGGTACAGCTTTCTTCTCTTCAATATTAATTTGTCCTGCAATACTTTCATACCCGTTAGCGACGGAACCGGTGCCTTTGGTAAGCTGTATGCTTTCTATCCATGACCCCGGTATAAAACTAAGCCCATTTGAAGTGGCAATGCCTCTTGGTCCCGGCATGTTTTCTACCGTAAGCTGTGTATATATGCCGGACAGGCCCAGCAATTGTATTTGCTTGCTGCCGGTTACTGCATCATTAAACGAA
Organism: Chitinophagaceae bacterium; assembly: GCA_035547455.1. Classification (GTDB taxonomy): domain Bacteria; phylum Bacteroidota; class Bacteroidia; order Chitinophagales; family Chitinophagaceae; genus JABDFW01. The sequence continues at coordinate 9,656 of DASZUX010000616.1, read as the reverse complement.
ACATCCACCGACGGGTTTGTTTCAAAGCTCTCGCTCAGGTTACAGCACGCTGCCTTATATAGTTCTTTCTCACCAATCATCTGCGTGCGTACAGGCGTTAGGGCAGAGGCGTAATAAGATTTTTTACCTGAGTATACCGTTACATCCTTCAACTGGCCACCTGATGCTAAAATCACCTTCAGCAACCTGTTGTCTTCTATGGCTACCGTATCGGATGTAAAGCCCGTGTATGATATTACCAGCCTGCTGCCCAGTCCGTTTTCGGCTATATTAAATACGCCCATGCTGTCTGTTTCAATGCCCCTTTTACTGCCGAGCCAGTATACGGATGCGCCATGCATAGGCACGAATTTCCCTTTTGCATCAAGGCTCACTACCACGCCTTTTATCATGCCTGCAACAGGCTGAGGCTGCCATTGAAGGCTGTCAATGCCTTTTTGCTCCTCTTCATTTTTGCGGTACAGGCAGCACGCGGGCAAGCTGTTGTACACATCGTCTTTTGCTTTTTTAAACTGTGTATCATGTCCTGCATTTACTATGTGTTGCTGTATTTTATCAAGCGATGTTTTTGACGGGTTGTAAACAATAGATAGTATTTTAGTGTCAATATCCCAGTTGGCTGAAGTAACCCCTCTGCCTCTTACTGCGGCTTCTATCCTTTGTTTGCACTGGTCACAGTTGCCGTATACTGTAATAGTTACAGCAGTATCTTTTTCAGTGGTTTGAGGATATGCCCACGCTGCAATGCTTACGCACGCGATAAGTATCATTAAATATTTCATAATAAATTAGTTGTAACTGTAATTAAAAATTGTTGCCTTTGTGGGAAAGGCAATATCAGATACGGTACGTGCAGAACGTGATATAAAGAGGTGGTTGGGCGTACCAGGCTGGTGGCCCGCTGATGATTTTGCTCTTTATTGCGCTAATACCCGGAACGGGAACGATGCTATGGACATTTGCATAAACGGCAAGGGGTGCAACAAAATGAGAAATGATGATATTGGCAGATGAATAATTATCGTGGGCACCGGTTGCTTTAACAACAGTATTGGTGTGCTTACAGCAGGCATCATCCTGCTGCCCGCTATTGCTGAAAATAGCGGCCGATATACTGGTTGACTGTAATGTTCCGCAGCAATAAAACCGGTTTACACTTACCCCGCCCACAGAGAGGAGGTAAACAAAACTCAGTAATATAACCGCCGCCTTTTTCATTATTGCAAAAGTAGGTACAAGAAATGTTAATGGAAATGATAAAACTCAGGGTTGCTGCTGTATTTTTTATCATCCTTTAAAAACTTTATACCCGGTATTTATTTCCATCCCATATATCACGTGTTTCATCACATCGCAAAAAATAGGGTATTGTTATGCTGTAACCTTGTGATAAATTAAGTGGCGATGAAAATAAAGTGGCGGCAGCACGAACTTATGGCAGTAACATTACTGACGGTTTTTGCAGCAATAAGATATTTTTTGCGCATGTTTTCAGGGGCGCCTTTTGCTGAAAATGTTGCTTTTTACAAAAAAATACTGCTTGCGCAATATGCAGTGTTACTCATTCAATATGGCTGTTATATATGGTTGAACAAAGTTATTATTGCAAAGTTGCAGCCTGCCTCGCAGCAAAAGGCTATGCCAAAATACGGCATTGCGCAGGCATTTATTAGATATGGGTTGCTTAGCCTGCAATTTGTGGTTATTATCTACCTGCTTGGGCCGGTATCAAATTTTATAGCATATTCCGCTACAAGGAGTTTTGCCGATCCGGCTATGGCAAACCTTGTCAACAGTGTGTTTCCTGCCCACCCGCAAGAACTGTGCAATACATTCGGCGGCTTTGATATCACCCTGTTTTTTGTTGGCATTTACATGCTGTATGTTGTGTTGCGGGAAGCTGTTATTTACCTGGCTGGAAAAAAGAATGGCCGTTTACTGTATGCGGCTATAACTAACCAGCTTACATTATTGGGCCTGGTGCTGGTGGCTGTGCAGCCACTAATGTATGTAATATTGCCCGGCGATGTCCGGGGCCCCTTAGGGGTATCGGTCGGGACAATATTTTATATATTAGCACCTTCTGTGTATGTTGTATACCTAGTGGAAGCTTACTGGCTTTTTCCGCAAAAGGGTGATAAACCTTTGTTGCACCCCTTTATTACAAGCAAGCTGCTGCTGCTTACTGCTATATGTGCCATGCCTGCAATGTTCTTGCATAGTGGGCAGTCTGATGGTCCCTGGGCTGGTTTTTTTACCGGGTGGCTTTTTCATCTTATTGTCACTACACCGCTTTCCTGGCTGGTGTACCAGCAGCGCAAGGACAGAATACTGCAACTGAGGAATATTGAAAAAGAACTTGGCCATTCAACAGCCGATATACAATTTCTCCGCTCTCAAATAAACCCGCATTTTTTATTCAATGTGCTTAATACGCTGTATGGCACTGCACTGCAGGAAGATGCAGCACGCACGGCAGAGGGCATTCAAAAGCTGGGGGATATGATGCGCTTTATGCTGCATGATAATAACAGGGAAAATATACCACTGCAACGCGAGGTACAATATCTTAACAACTACATAGCCCTGCAAACCCTGCGCATTCAGCAATCGCCCAACATAACAGTGCAGGCCGATATGAATGACGCCGGCTGTAACCACAATATTGCGCCTATGCTGCTGATACCCTTTGTGGAAAATGCGTTTAAGCACGGTATAAGCCTGGTTGAACCGTCATGGATAAACATTAAACTGAGTTGTGATAAAGGCGGTATTTTCTTCAGCGTTCACAACAGCATGCACGAGAAAAAGGAGAACGATACGGAGCAATATAAAAGCGGCATAGGCATAGTTAACGTAAAAAAGCGGCTTCAATTGGTTTATCCCGGCAGGTACACCTTAAAGTTTAATGCAGATGGCCGCGAGTTTTTTGTACACCTTAATATTCAATTATAAAGTCCATTTAAACATGAAAAAAACAGCTTTGCTGCTGGCAGCAATTGTAACAATGTACGTAGCTATGGCGCAGGATTCAACCGCCCGTAAACTGGATGAAATAGTAACAGCTTATGCAAACCTGGGCCGCTTTAACGGTTCTGTACTGGTGGCGCGTAAGGGAGATATCTTGTTACAAAAAGGATATGGGATAAGGAACGATTCAACCGGTACCATGAACGATGTGAATACGCAATTCCAGGTTGCGTCGGTAACAAAGCAGTTCACAGCTACAGTTGTTTTGAAACTGGTAGAGATGAAAAAAATGCGCCTTAATGATAAACTCAGCAAATATTACCGGGGCTTTCCGTACGGTGACAGTATCACTATATGGAACCTGTTAACCCACACATCCGGCATGCGGAATTTTACCGAAGAAGATACAGGTATACAAAAAACAGACGAGCAGCACATGGTGCCATACCTTAAAACACTAAAGCCGGATTTTGCACCCGGCAAAGACTGGCATTACAGCAATTCAGGTTACGTAATGCTGGCATATATCATTCAAAAAGTAACGGGCATCAGCTATTTCCAGGCAGTACGCAAATACATTTTCATCCCCCTGCACATGAACAGCAGCGGCTTTGATTTTACCCGCCTGGCAAATGATGAAAAAGCTATAGGGTATGATGAACTGAATGATACTGTGCATTACCGTGCCCATATAGCGGACTCCAGCGTAACCCTTGGGGCAGGCTCAATTTATTCTACCGTCATGGATATGTATAAATGGCATCGTGGTCTGCAGGTATACAATATTATAGGCAAGGCGCTCACTGAACAGGCCTATACCGCTTGCCCGCAGCATAATTACGGCTTTGGCTGGCAGATAGATTCTGTTTATGGCAGAAAGATGGTGTCGCACAGCGGTGCAATCTCAGGCTTCGGCAGTAACTTTGCCCGCATACCGGCAGATGATGTATGCATCGTTATATTAAGTAATAAAGGCGGCAGTACATTTGATGCAATGCATATTACTGATAAGTTACTGGCTGTTTTATATAACCAGCCGTACACAGTACCTGTAAAACGGAAGCCGGTACCTGTAAGTGAAGAAATTTTGAAAAGATACACTGGCACATACGAAGTAGCTGAGATGCACCTGGTAGTAGATGTAACAATAAATGACGGCAGGTTAATAGCCCAGCCCTCAAGGGACGGCCACCCGGGACCTACTGCAGTGCTGGTGGGGGAAAACAACAGGCGGTTTTATATTGAGGCAGACGAAGAGGCCGAGACTGAGTTTGACGTGGATGATACCGGCAAAGTAAAAGGATTAACTATTTTTCAAAACGGCACAACCAAATACGCAGTTAAAACAAAATAATGCTGAAAGCTATTGCCATTGATGATGAGCCTGTAGCGCTGAACGTAATACAATCGCTGGCCGCTAAAATAAGCTTTTTACAAATAGCTGCCTGTTTTACCAATGCATTTGAAGCATTGCCATACCTGCAGCAGCAAAAAATTGATTTGATTTTTCTTGACATAAAAATGCCGGATATTTCCGGCATTGATTTTTTGAAGGCAGTACCAAACCCGCCGATGATAATTTTTACTACGGCGTATAGCGAACATGCAGTGCAGAGTTTTGAGCTGGATGCTATTGATTACCTGCTAAAACCCTTTTCGCAGGCACGGTTTTTAAAGGCCTGCACCAAAGCATACGAACAATATTTGCTCAAAAACCCGGTAGCTGCGCCATCGCATATATTCATTAAAACCGGTACCGAGCAGGTAAAGGTGCATTTTGATGAAATACTATATGTTGAAAGCAACGGCAATTATATGCAGTTTGTATGTGAAGGGAAAAAAATAACCAGCAGGCTTACTATGGGAGAAGCTGAAAACTTGCTGCCACTGGCTGATTTTATACGTATACACCGTTCTTATATCGTAGCAAGAAAGAGGGTAGCAAAAATGGACAAAAATACTGTATGGATAGAACAAATAGCCTTGCCTATAGGCAGTGCTTATATCAGTGAGCTGTTAAGAATGATGCAATGAAAAAATGCTACTAAAGATTATTTTACCGGCGGTGTAACACTTTTAAGCCCTATAAGCCCTACCAGGATAATGCCAAAGAAGAATAATTCGCCAAAACTGTAGCCTTGTTTAAACACGGTAACATCCACAATTTTAACACCTATAAGCGCAACCCCTATCCACACAGCCATAGCAGTTGATGCGGGTATTTGCTTAATGGCCATAGAAAAAAAGATAATATTGCCCAAACCAAGGAAAATATAACCCAGCAGCGGCAGCAGCGTCATAAAAGGGGCTTTGGAATCAAAAAAATTACGCCAGGGTATTTTTGCAATGCTTTTTAAGCTTAAGAATTTGATAGAGAAAGTCCAGCCAATTTCAAACATAGAAGCAATAAAAAGATATAACCACGCCATAAGCAACTATTTTAAGTTTTCGGCAAATTCCTTTTGCGGCTTGTTTTCATAGTATTGCTCCTGCCGGTTCTGCTTGCCGTTATCAGCAGGTTTTTTAAAAAAAAATTTTATTATGTTGGGGCGCAGGTTATAATAAAACCGGAATGCCTTGCTTTTATGTACCAGCTTTTGCTCGTCTATCCTCTTTACTGAAAAAACATGCTGTAAAAAATAGTCTTTGGGGTAATCATAATATAAACCAAACCGCATTGGTTTTTTATTGGGCAGGTAAGCGGTACCAAATATCCAATCCCATATAGCAAACTTAGTGGAATAGTTGGCAAAAAATACTTCACGCTGGTCTGCATGGTGCCACTGGTGCATTTCAGGCCCATTAATAATGTATTGCAGCTTACCCGACTTTACGTTTATGTTGGAGTGTATGTACATGCCCCATACTGCATCAATCAATGCCTTAATAGGTACCACAATGGGGTTGGCGCCTAATAAAACAATAGGTGCAAATTCAATGGTCTGGTTAATAATTATCTCAACAGCGTGGGAACGGGTACCTGCCAGCCAGTCAACTTCTTTGTTACTGTGGTGCGCTTCATGCGTACGCCATAATATTTTTGAATTGTGTTGCCAGCGGTGAAACCAGTAAATATAAAAATCGTGTGTAACAAGAAAGAACAATACCTGCAGCACAACAGGCCAATTGGTTACAATATGCAGCGATGATAAATGATAATGATTGTCAACAGGTGTAATAATATAATCGAATATCAAAATTTTCAAAAAATAGCTTTGTATAAAAGTGTACCATATAAGGTCAACCCAAAAGCCTTCCCTGAAGATTTTAATACCCGGCCTGTATGGAAATTTCCGTTCCAGGTAAATAAATACAAATACACTCAATACCAGTATGCTGGTAGTATAATAAACAACGTGATCCAAAAAATAAAATTAGCCGTTAATAAATATAGTTGTTCTTCGTAAACGCTTCATTGCTCCAAGCTCACTATCATATACCCTTTTAATGCCGTCACCAAAAGCCGTTTCCACATCGCGTATATCCCTCACCAGTCTTTGCATTCCCTGCGGCTCAACTGATGCTGCCTGGTCGCTGCCCCACATAGCCCTGTCAAGGGTAAAATGCCGCTCTACAAAACTTGCGCCCATGGCTACTGCTGCCACAGTGGTGGCAAGCCCTGTTTCGTGGCCCGAATAACCTACCGGTGTTTCGGGATACATATCTTCCAGCGTATGTATCATTTTAAGGTTAAGCTCTTTGGGGGGGCAGGGGTAGGCAGATGTAGAATGTGCTATCAGCAGGTTTTTGGTACCAAACTTACCGATAGTCTCCGTTATCTGGTCTAATGTTGACATGCCGGTTGAAAGTATATAAGGCTTATTTAGTAATGTAACTTTTTCAACCAGTGCATGGTCTGTAAGCGATGCAGATGCAAACTTGTAAACAGGCGGGTTAAACTGTTCAATAAAATCAACACTTTCCTCATCCCAGCACGATACAAACCAATCAATACCTTTTTCCTTGCAATGCCTGTCAATAGCAGCATACTCATCATACCCAAACTCCACTTTATGCCTGTAATCAATATAGCTCATGCGGCCCCATGGGGTATCGCGCATAATATTCCATTGGTCTTTTGGTGTACAAAGTTCGGGTGTGCGTTTTTGAAACTTTACTGCATCGCAGCCGGCAGCGGCGGCCTCGTCAATCAACTGTTTGGCAATGTCAAGCGAACCATTGTGGTTAATACCAATTTCTGCAATAATATAAGCAGGGTATCCCTGTCCAATGCTCCTGTTTTTGCTAAGCTGTATACTTCTCATATTCCGCGCGGGATTTTTAATGCGCAAATTAAGGTTTATTGCTGTTGCTGGCTAATTATATACTCGGCAAACTCTCTGAAGGCGCCATGCCCGCCCTTTAAGCGGCATACATAATCAACCTTGTTTATTACATGTTCCATGGCATCGGCCGGGCAGGCTGTAAGCCCCACTTTGGCCATTATGGCTAAATCGTTAATATCATCTCCTATATAGGCTACTTCTTCGGCTAAAACATTTTTCCTTTCTAAAATATCATTCAATATACCTGCTTTATCTTTTATGCCCAAATTAAGCTCAGTTATCTTAAGTTTCTCAGCTCTTTTTTTTACAGACGGCGATGTTTCTCCTGTTACAATCCCTGTATCAATATTACAAAGGTTTCGCAGCCTTTCAATACCCATTCCATCGCGTATGGAGAAACATTTTAATACTTCACCGTTCTCGCCGTAATACACACCGTTGTCAGTTAGCACACCATCCGAGTCTGTAAGCAACAGTTTTATCTTTAATGCTTTTGCCTTTAATGCTTCGCTCATGGTATTATTAAATTGCTGTCCAGCCCCCGTCAACCACCAGGTTAGCCCCTGTCATATATGCCGAGGCGTCGCTGGCAAGAAATACGATAGCGCCTTTATAATCGGTGGGTGCGGCCATGCGGTGAAGCAATGTTTTGCTGGAATAATTTTTTATGAAATACTCATCCTGGCTGTTTTCAACTCCGCCTGGTGAAAGCGTATTTACACGTACATTTTTAGGGCCCCAGTATGAAGCGAGGAATTTTGTAAATCCTATTACTGCCGACTTGGTAACAGGGTAGGAGGGAGATTTATAAAAGGTCTGTTCTCCTTTTTCATTTTTATAAATGCTTTGGTCTGGCGCAACAATGCCGTATGTAGAGGCAATGTTGATGATGCTGCCGCCGGCTTGTTCTGCCATCACGCCGCCAAAAACCTGCGAACATAAAAAAACGCCGCTTACATTTACCTGCCAGCTTTTGTTCCACATTTCCAGCGGGTAATGTTCAAACATAGATTGTTGCCCGGCCAGTGCAGGGTTTTCAAACATATCATTAATGGCGGCATTATTTACCAGTACGTCTATACGGCTATATTTTTCAAGTATCTTCTGCCTGGCCGATTCAATAGAGGCAGGGTTGGTTACATCAACACTAACACCCAAATGATTTTCGCCAAGGGCGGCAGCCACCTGTTTGCAGGCGTCTTCGTTAATATCTGCTGCTACCACGTTGGCGCCCGCTTCGGCCAGTGCTGCACAATGGTGCCTGCCCAATAAACCGCATGCCCCGGTAACAATGGCAGTTTTATTTTGAAGTGAGAATAAATTCATGGTTCTTGTCAGGAGTTACCCGGTTATTAGTACTAATTTTTAACCACTGGTTTCATATTAAAATTGCTAACCTTTCTAAACACCGCCTCCACAGGTTCTCCTTTAAGCAGCGGGGTAACGCCACCATTTTCAATGGCATGCTTTAGCAAAGCAAGCACTTCTTTATACACTTCAAGCGTGTAATTAATATCTTCATCAGTATGGCTAAAACTCATGTTATGAAAGCCGGACCATAAAATACCGCGTTTTATCATTTCCTGCTGTACGTAAGATTTTACTTCAAGCGGGTTGCCGGCAGTGGCATCGAATGTAACCAGTGAGCGGCAATCGTACCCGACGCATTTGGTGTAGTTGCTTACGCCCAGGCTTTCGGCAATGGTATTGTAACCATCTTTTAAAAGTTTACCTTTTTGGGCAAGGTATGCAGGCACATTTTTCTCTATCATTTCGTTAATGGTGGCAACGGCCGCCGCAAGAGACAACGCCTCGCCGCCAAACGTAGTGAAGAAGAATACATCCTTCTCAAATAATTCCATAATATCCCTGCGGCCCGTAAGTAATGATATGGGCATACCATTGGCAAAGGCTTTTGAGTAGCATGCAAGGTGCGGGGTAACATCAAAGTATTCCTGTGCACCGCCTACTGCTATACGAAAACCCGTCCACATCTCATCAAATACCAGCAACGTTCCGTTTGCATCGCACAATTCTTTCAGTTCTTTTAAAAAGTTGTTTTTGGGGGCTTCAAATACAAAAGGCTCCAGTACTACGCAGGCTGTATCTTCATCCAGCGCATCTTTTACTGATTGTATATTGTTATAGTCAAACGTAGCAGACAACTCCTGCACCTGCATAGGTATGCCTGCATTGCGGCTGGTAACAGCAATATACCAGTCGTGCCAGCCATGATAGCCACAGCACAATACCTTGTTTCTCCCGGTATAGGCCCTTGCTACCCTTACCGCCGCACTTACCACGTCTGCGCCGGTTTTGCTTATACGTATTGCTTCTGCGTTGGGAATTATTTTATTAATAAGGTCTGCCAGGGTTACTTCCAGTTCATGCATCAGCGAG
>DASZUX010000615.1:0-5320 GCA_035547455.1 Chitinophagaceae bacterium | reverse complement strand
AACAGGTACGGGTGTTTTATTACTTCATTTACTGCCGCGGTATCGCTGAAAAATTTGTCGGTGGAAGAAAAATAAGAGGGATAATCTGTTAACCTTGCAGTGCCAATTTTTTTATTATAATAGGTTATATCACCTACCAGGCCTGTTGTTACAGGGTCTAATGTGTCAATCGTATTTACCGGCGCCAGCGGCGGTATGGGTATATTAGCAGGGGAGGTGTTATATACGGCTTGTATGCTGCCAAGCGTTTTTTGCCCCACACCGGTTACCGGCAGGTATAACAGGCTGTTAAGGCAAACGTCAAGAACCGTAATTACCAGCAGGCGGTTAAGATTACCTGTTTTTAATGTTCTTATACTAAGCAGGCATATAATAGCAGCCAGTAACGCGCTTATGCACATAAAGAGGGTAAAAGATCCCTGCTGGAGGAAAGTTTTTATACGGTCAGTAACACCTGCCGGTACGGCTATTTTATGCAGTGTTGCCAGAATGGAGCCATACCCTGTAATACCGGCAACTATTAACACGCCAATACCAAATGCAAGTACTACTTTAAATATATTTGCAGCAAGCCGGGCGTACTTTGCCTCTGTGGCAAGGCGTTGTAACCCAAACCCGGCAATTATAGAAAAACACACAATAGCAAATACCCTGAATTCACCATTATACCGTATGTACTTTAGCAGTGGCAGGTTATTGTAAATAAACACTTTTATACCACCCCCAAGGCTAAGCAGCAGCATTATACCGGCTGTAACCAGCAACACTTTTACCAGTGGCGTTGCCTTTTTAATGCAGCAAATTACACATATAAAACCTGCGATGCTAAAAAAACCGTTACGCATGCTGGCATCAGTACCAAACATGTGCTGGTTTACCGCGGTAGCAAATGGGAAAATAAATGACAACCAGGAAGTAAAAGTAAAGCCTGCATTGGTGTAGCTGGCCTGCACGGCACCGTTATTACGGGCATAATAAGGTAATACAGTAATATAACTGTAAATAGCAGGCAGGTAAAAAACAGCAAAAAGTGCAAAGCTTAACAACAGGAAGATGGTTATTTTTTTTGCATTGTTGCGGTAATTTTTAAAAATTACAAACAGCAAAACCACGAGTATAAAAATAAAGTACAGCAGTACAATCGGTATGGCCGGGTGGCCGCCTGCAAATACAAAATATATGGCAATGGCCAGTATAAAGCTGCTTTTAAAACGCGGACCTTCAAACAACTGCAAAAGGCCCTGTATTACAAGCGGGAGAAAAGCTGCGGAAGTTAAAAAGTTAATGTATTCAAGGCAGCCTGCAAAAAAGCCGCTGCATATATACATTGCTGCAACCGTAACAGCAATACTGGTTTCAAATTTTAAATACCTGCCAAGGCGGTACATAAAAATGCCGCCCAGGTAAATATACAGCAATACTTCCAGCGTTAAGGTATAGGCATTATAACCCAACAAGGCAAATAACCAGGTAATGGGGTTAAAAAAAGCAAAGCCCATATCAGCATATACAGGAAAACCAAAGTTCATGTAAGCGTTCCAAACAGGCAGGTGGCGGCTGGCCAGTGCCTGGCTTATAAAAAACTTGTTGGGAAAATTGTCGCTAAAGGCATCATTCTTCATGCCAAAGTAAAAGGTGCACAAGGGAAGATATGCTGCCGCCAGGATGAATAGCAGCAAAATATAAGGATGAAATGTTTTATTCCTGGAGGGCATTGGTGCTGGCTGGCTTAGTTTGTAACTGCATAAACCGGTTAATGTATTTACCTATCATGTCAAACTCAATGTTCACCAGGGTTCCTTCATGTACATGTTTAATGCCGGTATGGTTATAAGTGTAAGGTATAACGGCAACGGTAAAAGCGCTTTCAGTAACATTAAAAATGGTCAGGCTTGTGCCGTTTAGGGCTACAGAGCCTTTTTCAATTACCAGCGGGGCAAATTGCCTGTCAAAAGCAAAGCGGTATTCCCAGCTTCCATCCATGTCGTGCCTTGCAACACAAATGGCGGTTGCATCCACATGGCCCTGTACAATATGGCCGTCAAGCCTGCCGTTCATCTGCATACAGCGCTCAATATTTACCTCATCGCCAATTTTCCAGCCCCCCAGGCCAGATTTTTCCAGCGTTTCTTCAATAGCCGTAACACGGTGGCAGCCATCTTTAATTTCCTCAACGGTAAGGCAAACCCCGTCGTGGCTAACACTTTGGTCAATCCTCAATTCGTTGCTCAAAAGGCTGCTAATCCAGAAACTTTTATTGGTTCCCGAAGTGAATATTTCTGTGACAGTGCCGGTTATTTCTATAATACCTGTAAACATAAACGCAAGTTAGGTGTAATTAATAATCAGCGATACGTAATTAATAATTTCGTGCCTACAACTTTGAAGGTATTAAAGGGCGGAACAAATGGATGAACGCATGCGTTAAAAGTTTCTGGATTATCTGTTTATTTAACGCAGGAAAGGGACCTGTAACAAAGTGAAAAATGCCCCGGCAGCATTATTTTTTTTCTTAATTACTAAATAACTCAAAATTTTGCCAATATTCAAAATAACCCTATTTTTGCGCCTCAAAATTCCTTAAAGGGGGTATATACATTATGCTTATCATTGACTCAAAAGATTGCGAAAACATAGACAAAGCGCTTAAGAAGTACAAAAAGAAATTTGAAAAAAGCAAAATATTGCTGCAGTTAAGGGAGCGCCAAAGCTATACCAAGCCGTCTGTAAAACGCCGTAACGAAGTTTTAAAGGCGGTTTACAAGCAACAAGTTGCTGCGGGCACAATTGAAGTTAAATAATTAAACAAACTATTTGTTTATAGTAGCGGCCATAAAGTGTAACTTTATGGCCGCTTTTTTATGTTTACTAACCATTACCATCAGCATTTACAAAGCTTTTTAAACTACCTGCAGTTTGAAAAGCGGTATTCGCAACATACCCTTACTGCCTATCAAAATGACCTGGAGCAGTTTTTTGCTTACCTCGCCAGCCAGTTTGACAGCCCCACAGTTGATAAAATTACCGCCTCGCTGGTACGTAGCTGGCTTGCCGAACTAAAGGGCGACGAGATGACCGGCAAAACCCTTAACCGTAAAATTTCTGCCTTAAAGTCTTTTTTCAAGCACATGGTACGTCATGGCGTAGTTGCCCAAACGCCTATGGCAGTAATAATAAGTCCCAAAACGGCCAAAAGGTTACCTGCTTTTGTGGCCGATAAAGACATGCAGCGTCTTTTTGACCATCTTGAATTTGAAGACAACTGGAAGGGCCGTACCGAAAAACTGGTATTGCAGGTATTTTATGGCACCGGTATGCGCTTAAGTGAACTGATTGGCCTTAAAGAAAGCCATGTAGATGCAGCCTATTGCCAGGTAAAAGTGCTTGGCAAAGGGAACAAGGAAAGAATAATACCACTGGAAAAGGACCTGTTACAGCAACTGCAGCAATATATAGCAGAGAAGCCGGTAAAATTGCCGGGGGTTGACTGTGTATTTATCAACCAGGCAGGCAAGCCGTTATACCCCCGCTATATATACACCTTTGTAAAGCAAAAGCTTGCAGCCGTTACAACCATTAGCAAAAAAAGCCCCCATGTGCTGCGCCACAGCTTTGCCACCCATTTAACCAATAACGGCGCAGACATTAATGCCGTAAAGGAGTTGCTGGGCCACAGCAGCCTGGCCGCTACGCAAGTGTATACCCACAATACCATTGAAAGGCTGAAGGAAGCTTATAAAAACGCTCACCCAAAGGCTTAAAAAGCAATCTTCTGCAAGTCAAATTTTAATGTTAAAATATGCAGTAAAAAGTTGATTTTTTCAAATCAAAACAGTAATTTCATTGTCCGCTTAAAATGTAAATATGGTTACATTTTCATCTCTCACCGGTTTTTATTTTTTCACAATTAAAAGCGATTTTTTATGAACGTTAACATCCAGGCAGTGCACTTTGACGCCGACGTGAAGCTGATTGACTATGTACGCAGGAAACTTCCAAAAATTTATACGTTTCACGACAGGGTGGTTAAAATTGATGTGTTTTTGAAGCTTGACAATGTGGTGCACACAATTAAGGACAAGATTGCCGAAATAAGGGTGGATGTACCCAGGCACAGCTTTTTTGTAAAAGTTTCCTCAAAGTCGTTTGAAGAATCTTTTGATGCTGCACTTGAATCGCTGGTAAACCAAATTAAACGTAAAAAACAAAAATTAGCCGCATAAAAAAATTGCAGCAGGCCGCACAACAATGTGCGGCTTTTTAATGTTTATTCAGATATGAAAAAGCTATTGGCGGGTGGCTGCGCAATTTTAGCAATAGCAGCATGCAATGGAACAGGGGGCAACAAAATAATAACCAAAGCATACATTTTTGAGCGTAAAACATTGCCTGGCAACAAACTGTTGGTAAGTTACAAATACCAAAAGGGTACTGCGCTGGTAAACGACAGTTCAATAGTTGACAATAACATACTACCGCAAGATTCTATTCCTGTAACCATGCTTGAAAACAGCAGTACAGGTACACCTGCAAACCCATAATGGCACAATGGCGGGCGCTGCAATGACCGGGTTATTAATAGGTAATTAACAAACAGTGCAGGTACATTTAAAATAATCCTTTCAAAATTTTGCCAAATTAAGTTTTCTCTTACCTTTGCAATCCCGAAAAACGGGGGGCTGGTTTGTGGCATGTTTTACCAGTAATGTAAATTAGCAGTATGCCGCTGTAATTTTGCATAAAACATGAGAGGAGAATTTTACAGGCACAACCTGGTAAGTTCATTGAAAAATTAGTTAACAGGCCACTTTAGCTCAGCTGGTAGAGCAACTGATTTGTAATCAGTAGGTCGTTGGTTCGATTCCGACAAGTGGCTCAAAAAAAAGCAAGTTTGAATTTTGAAGTACGAGGTATGAAGTGATGCACTTCTAACTTTGTACCCTGCAAATTCAGCTTAACCCGGGCAGGTTCCAGAGCGGCCAAATGGGGCGGACTGTAAATCCGCTGTCTTTCGACTTCAGTGGTTCGAATCCACTCCTGCCCACAGAGTTCTTTTAAAACGCTGATTTTGAGATTGCAGGATTTTGAGATTTGAGGGCTTTACAACCTGTCAAATAGCAAATTCACTAATTCAGCAATCAATTTTGCGGAAGTAGCTCATTTGGTAGAGCGATAGCCTTCCAAGCTATAGGTGGCGAGTTCGAGCCTCGTCTTCCGCTCAGCAGGGTGTGTAAAACACCTGAATTTTAAAACATACAAAAACAAAAAAAATGGCAAAAGAGAATTTTAAAAGGGATAAACCCCACGTTAACGTTGGAAC
>DASZUX010000614.1:0-3940 GCA_035547455.1 Chitinophagaceae bacterium | reverse complement strand
AGGCGGAAGATCTTAAACAGAAATTAAACGACCAGGAAGTACAGATGAATGTGGCGGATATGGTGAGCAGATATGTCAACAACCCGCAGCGGAGATATGAACTGGTGCCGTCTAACCTGGGAATAACTGATGCTACGCTGGGAAGTTTGATCTCGTCCTATAACCAGGGGGTCTTACAACGACAGGAATTGCTGAAGACCCTGGGGCCGCAGAACCTGCAGGTGAAGACCCTGGAGAGCCAGTTAGACGATTACCGTTTGAAGATCATGGAAAGCATTAATAATGTAAAAGCCTTATATACAAGCCTGTACAATAATGCGAATGAACAATATAAAACGGCATTGAACCAGATCACCACCATACCCGAAAAAGAAAAGCAGTTAATAGAAATTGAGCGACAGCAGGGCATCAAGGAAAAGCTCTATTTATACTTACTGGAAAAAAGAGAAGAGTATGCCATATCGCGTGCTGCTGCAACGGCAAAAAGCAATTCCATCGACCAGGCGCAGTCGTACGGGCCCATTAACTTAAAGAATTCCAATGTTTACCTGATGGCCTTTTTCGCGGGTTTTGGTATTCCCCTGCTGATCGTTTACCTTATGGACCTGCTGAACGACAAGCTTACCACGCGCCAGGAAATATTAAAGAACACCGATGCCCCGATCATAGGCGAGATCAGCCATTTTGCCGGCGAGGAAAGAAAGATCATTGCCGGCAAAACCCGGGGTATGCTGCCGGAGCAGTTCAGGATCGTGCGTACCAACCTCCGGTATTTTTTGCCCAAGGATAAAAAGGGCGGCTGCGTACTGGTTACCTCTACCATGCCGGGTGAAGGCAAGACCTTTGTTTCCATGAACTTTGCCGCCGTACTCGCGGTATCCGGAAAAAAAACGGTGCTGATCGAATTTGATATGCGCCGCCCCAAGATATCCGAGTCGCTGGATCTGCCCAAAAATAATAGCGATCTTGCCGCGTTTCTAACCGGCAATATTGAACCTTCAATAATTATCCGGAAAGTGGAGCAAGTGGAGAATTTATATGTCATCACGACTTCTTATGTACCACCGAATCCTGCCGAACTTTTATTATCCGAGAGGATCCCTGTTTTGTTCACCTATCTGAAGAACAATTTTGATTATGTTATAGTAGATACCCCCCCGCTGGGAATAGTGAGTGATGCCAAGGTGCTTGCCGAATACGCTGACCTCAGCATCTACGTAATTCGCCAGCGGTTTACACAGCGCAGACAGGTAAAAACGGTGAATGAAATTTACCACGAAAAGAAGTTACCGAATCTTGCTCTGGTGGTGAATGATGTAAAAGCAAAAGGCATCCGCGGTTATTACGGGTACAGCTATTACAGCGGCGGCAGTTATGGTTACGATTACAGTTTTGGTTACGATTACAACAGCAGTAAGAAAAAAACAAAATGGCAAAAACTCAAAAGCTTTTTTAGGTAATGCCATTGTCCATTGTCAACTCTCAATTTTCAATTGTCCACTAACTAAATGACCGATTATAAGCATCATCATTGGGAAATAAGCGCGAAGCGTTCCTGGTTTGATCTCAAATTAAAAGACACCTGGGAATACAGGGATCTTTTGTGGCTGTTGGTGCGAAGGGATTTTGTTTCGCTTTATAAACAGACCCTTCTCGGTCCGCTATGGTATATCATTCAACCCTTGTTTACAACCATTATTTATACACTGATATTTGGAAAGATCGCGCATATTTCCACCAATGGTTTGCCCGCTCCTTTATTCTATATGGCGGGAATAACCATGTGGAATTTTTTTACAGACTGCTTTTATAAAACATCCGGAGTATTTCGCGATAATGCCGGTATTTTTGGAAAGGTTTATTTCCCACGATTTGTGGTTCCCCTGAGTAATATCATAAGCAATTTGATCCGATTTTTCATCCAGTTTATATTGTTCATTGGCTTTATCGGTTATTACGTTTTACATGGAGTCCAGGTTCACGCAAATACATACATACTTCTCTTCCCGATTTTAGTAATTATTATTGCGATTTTAGGTTTGGGTACTGGTATGATCATTTCAGCCTTAACCGCAAAATACAGGGACCTTTCTTTCCTGGTAAGTTTTGGCGTTCAGTTATTAATGTATGCTGCCACGGTTATCTATCCTCTTTCCTCCGCGCCTGCAGAATACAGGTGGATAATTATGGCAAATCCTGTGACTGCCGTTATTGAAACATTCAGGTATGCATTTTTGGGCAGCGGAAGTTTTAGCTGGTACCTGTTAGTATATTCTTTTACTATTTCTGCAATTTTGCTTTTTGCAGGGATGATAATTTTTGCAAAGTTCGAAAAGAATTTTATCGATACAGTGTAAGGAAAGGTCAATAGACAATAGTTAATAGATTGAAATTGAGAAGGAGTGATTAGAATTAGTGATGAAAAGTCGTGAAACGTCCAACGTGAGATGTGAAAGAGACAGAATTAATTAGCAATTTTAGCCTTCATAAACTTTAGTTCATTTTAAAAAATGGCTGTTGCGATCAAAGTAGAAAATATTTCAAAGATTTACAGGCTTGGGGATATAGGGACGGGAACTTTATCCAACGACTTAAAACGCTGGTATGCACTTGCCCGGGGCAGGGAAGACCCGATTTTAAAAATAGGGGAAGTGAACGACCGCACTGTTAAAGGTAAAACTGACGTGGTATGGAGCTTAAGAAATATCAATTTTGAAATTGAACAGGGCGAGGCAATCGGGATCATTGGCAGGAATGGTGCCGGTAAGAGTACGCTGCTAAAAATTTTAAGCCGTGTTACAAGCCCCACGACAGGCAGAGTTATGGGTGAAGGAAGAGTAGCCAGCTTGCTGGAAGTGGGTACCGGTTTTCACCCGGAGCTTACGGGCAGGGAAAATATTTTTTTGAACGGCACTATACTGGGCATGCGGAAAAAAGAAATAAAAAGCAAGTTTGATGCAATTGTGGATTTTTCTGGCGTGGAGCGATATATTGATACACCGGTTAAACGCTATAGCAGCGGCATGTATATAAGACTGGCATTTGCGGTAGCTGCTTATTTGGAAAGCGAGATATTGATTATTGATGAAGTGCTTGCCGTTGGCGATGCAGAGTTCCAGAAAAAATGTTTGGGTAAGATCAGCGAGGTTAGCAAAGGGGAAGGAAGAACGGTCTTGTTTGTGAGCCATAACATGGCTGCGGTAAAAACCTTATGCAATAATGCGATGGTACTGGAGCACGGGCTCCTCAAATATTCAGGAAATGAAGCAAATGCTGTGACGTATTATTTAAGAGGAGCTTCGGAAATACAAAACTGCAGGCTGTTTGGAGATGAATATAATACCGAACACTTCAGTCTTAAAGAAATAAGTTTAAATCCTAAGAATCAAACATCAGACATAGCTTTAGATGAATATCATGAAATAGAAATAAACGTAAAGCTTGATATTAAAAAAGAGCCGGAGCGATTGCATGTAACATTTGTATTAAATAATGAAGCAGGAGAGCCTATATTTACTTTTAGCCATGTATCTTCTTATTTGCGATTGAAGAAAGGGTTTAATTACCTAAAATGCAATTTGCCTAAAGGCTATTTAAACGTCGGTACATACTATTTATCTTTTTATTTGATACAGGACTCAAGAGAGACTTTATTTGTTGAAAAGGATATTATTTCCTTTAATGTACAGGAGGGCGAAAGAAATATCGGTAACTGGATGGGAAAAGAGCCCGGTTTTATCAAGCCTGTCTTTGAATGGGCCAGTTTAACTGATTGAAAAAACTATTTTATAAATTATTTGACCCAATCGCTTTTAAATTGGGTTACCAGAAAAAAGGCGGCGCCGCGGTAGCGGGTAATGCGATTGCCCCTTATGGTAAAACTAATCTTTTGGATAATTTTTGTTCTATCCTGAAGGCCATAAATTTTTATCCCAAACAT
>DASZUX010000613.1:0-5001 GCA_035547455.1 Chitinophagaceae bacterium | reverse complement strand
CTGAAGTAAAAGTGATATTAACGCCGGCGGCAAAAAGCTTTGTATCGCCGCTGGTGCTGTCAACGCTATCCGGCAATAAAGTACTGGTTGATTTGTTTGACGAGGACACATGGGCCAACCATGTAATGCTGGGCCGCTGGGCTGATGTAATGGTTATAGCCCCGCTTAGCTGCAATACACTTGCAAAAATGGCTAACGGCCAGTGCGATAACCTGTTATTAGCCACCTATCTTTCGGCTACCTGCCCGGTAGTAGTTTCTCCTGCAATGGATGAAGACATGTGGCTGCACCCCTCCACTAAAAACAACACCAGCCTGCTGCAGCAATATGGCAATAAAATCATACCGGTCGAAAAAGGTGAGCTGGCCAGCGGCTTAATTGGCGAAGGCAGGATGGCTGAACCGGAAACTATTGTTCGCTTTTTGCAAGAGCAGGTTTTTCGCGGCAACGTACTTAAAGGAAAAAAAGTACTTGTAACTGCAGGCCCTACATACGAGGCAATTGACCCCGTACGTTTTATTGGTAACCGTTCCACCGGCAAAATGGGGTTTGCTGTTGCCGAAGCTTTGTACATGCAGGGGGCCGGTGTGCATATTGTTGCCGGGCCGGTGCGTGTGCATACGGCCTATACCGGCATAACCGTTACCCCGGTAGAAACAGCACAGCAAATGTATGACGCGTGCATGGCGGAGTTTATACATGCCGATATTGCGGTACTGTCTGCAGCAGTAGCTGATTACAGGGCGGCTGTAGTAGCAGGTGAAAAAATAAAGAAAAGCAGTGATGAAATGGTAGTGCCGCTGGTTAAAACACAGGATATTTTAAAAAGTCTTGGCAGCATTAAAAAAAAGGGGCAGTTACTGGTAGGCTTTGCGCTGGAAACCAATAATGAAAAAGAAAATGCTCTTAAAAAGCTGGAAAGTAAAAATGCTGATATGATAATTCTTAACTCGCTGCGCGATGCTGATGCGGGTTTTGGATACGATACTAATAAAATTACCATATTTTCCAAAAACGGGCAGGTTACCGAAACAGGGCTTGCATCAAAAAAAGAAATAGCCGGTAAAATTGCGCAAATTATTATTCAGTCGTTACATGTATAAGCGGTTCATTTGTTGTTTTATCTTCCTGTTAGCCACAATAAGCATGCTGCGTGCGCAGGAACTGCAGGCTAAAGTAACAGTGCTTGCCCAGCGCGTAAACAGCACAGTAAACAAAAATATTTTTACCACGTTGCAAACACAACTTACCAACCTGCTGAACAACCGCCGGTGGACAACTGATGTGTACCAGCCCAACGAAAAAATACAGTGCAATTTTTTGGTAAATATTGAAAGTGTTGTAAGCGATAATGTATATAAAGCTACCTTAACGGTGCAGGCGGCAAGGCCCATATTCAACTCAACTTACCAGTCGGCGCTTATAAATTTCCAGGACCCTGATTTTACTTTTAAATACGTTGAGTTTCAGCCCGTGGAGTTTAATGATAACCAGGTGCAGGGTACAGATGCATTGGCTGCCAACCTTACCGCCACGTTTGCCTATTATGTTTACATGATTCTTGGTTTTGACTATGATTCTTATGCCATTAAAGGCGGCGTGCCATATTTTACAAAAGCACAAAACATTATTAACAATGCCCCCGAGGCGCGGGAAATAAACGGCTGGCGCTCATTTGACGGCAACCGCAATCGTTACTGGCTTACTGAAAATATAATGAACAACCGCTATAATGTGATGCACGACGTGCTGTATGGCTATTACAGGTCCTGTCTTGATAGCATGTACAGCAGCCAGGATAACGCCCGTGCAAACGCACTTGCAGCCTTAACAAAATTGCAGGGGCTTAACCAGGAAAACCCGGCTACTATGATAGTGCAATTTTTTGTGCAAAACCGGGCGCAGGAGTTTATAGGCATATTTAAAAACGCCGACCCTATGCAAAAAACACGGGCCGCCGAAATACTTTCGCAGGTAGATATAGCCAACAGCAATAATTATAAAAACCAGTTGAGATGAGGATGCTTTTAATATTTGCTGCTGCATTCACATTAATTACATCATGCTCCGGCAATGGTATGCCGTCCGGAATTATGCCCATAGATACCATGAAGTATGTGATGTACGACATTATACGCGCCCAGGAACTTGCGCTTATGACAAACTCAAAGGATACTACCGCAGCCAACCAAAAGACTTTTGACCTGTACCGGCAAGTATTTGCCATACATAAAATAAGTAAGGAAGATTTTTTAAAAAGCTTTCATTACTACGAGGCCAACCCCGATAAAATAAAAACATTGTACGATTCCGTTTCAGCATTTGCAGACCGCAAACGACGGGATGTGTATATGAAACTGCGTTAACGCGTTTTTAGCTTTAGTATGGTGAGCGATCTTGGTTTAAGTACAAGGTGTATTGTTTTACTGCCTGCGTCAATAATGCTTTCAACAGGGCTTACATGCTTTTTATCTGCAAATGAGTTTACCGCGGCAAGGTCATCCTGCTGTAACACTAATTCAGTTGCTTTTGCCGGTATATTGTTTAATCCTTCAAGAACAAGGTCTTGTTGTTTGCCGGATGCCGAAACATTTACCAGCTTTACAATTAAAACTCCGGCTGGTTCATCCATACAGGCTGTAGCATACAGGCTATCTGCGCCTTCCGGTGCCTTACCGCCGGCAGTAACCGTAACCACTCTTGTTCCTTTGTTGTTTGAAAAAAGCTTTTGCACGTAATAATTGGGCGTACCATAGGCTGCAAGGCTGTTAAACCAAATTAAATCGGGCGCCCATTGCCAGGCATCTGCATTGGCAAACAGCGGCGCGTACGATGCCATGTTAACTACATCTGCATTGCGCTCAAGCCCCGTCATAAAGGCAGCCTCCGCTAAAGCGCTTTGCCAGTTATTTTTCAAAATGCCGCTATCCGTTAACCTTGTATGAGCAGCATACTCACCCGCAAAAATTTTGGGGCCGTTGCGGTCATATTTATCATACCTGCCTGCGTTATGCAAAAACCATTCGGGCGGGGCATAATAATGCTCATCCAAAAAATCAGCATGCATTTTACGCAGGGTATCGTTAAGATAATTAAACATCTCCCCGCCTGAAAAAGGCCCTACGCTGTTAATAAGCTTAATGCCAGGATATTTTGCTTTTATTGCTGCCGTAAAAATCTTGTAACGCTCCACGTACTGCGGTCCCCATTGTTCATTTCCTACACCCATCATTTTTAGGTTAAATGGCGCAGGGTGGCCCATCGCGGCTCTCAGCCCTCCCCATTTGGTGGTGGTGGCGCCATTGGCAAATTCAATAAGGTCTAATGCGTCCTGTATGTAGGGGTCAAGCTGGTCTGCAGGCACTACTTCAGCAGTATTAAACTGGCAGGCCATACCACAGTTTAAAATGGGTAATGGTGATGCCCCTATATCTTCCGCCAACTGGAAATATTCATAAAACCCAAGACCGAAAGACTGAAAATAATCCGGGGTAGAGCGGTATGAAAATTCAGTATTCCAGCGGTTAATAATCAATTGCCGGTCTTCAACGTTACCCACTGTTTTTTTCCACTGGTAGCGGTTGGCAAGGTCGCGGCCCTCTACAATACAACCACCGGGAAAACGTATAAACCCAGGTTTTAAGTCAGCAAGCATCTGCACAAGGTCAGCACGCAGTCCGCCGGGGCGGTGCTTCCAGGTGTATGCGGGAAACAGGGATACCATGTCAATATCTATTGTTCCCTTTCCTTCAAACCACACAATTAAAGAGGCTTTTGCATCAGTAGCCGTTGCACGTATGCTGGCTGCATATTTTTTCCAGGTCATGCCGGCAGGTGATATTGTAGTCTCACCTATCTTCTGTCCTTTGGCATTTACCAGTTGTATGCGCAGGGTTACAGCCGTATTGTTATGTGCCGATGCCCATAGAGAAAAATTATACAAACTGTCTTCCATAACCCCCATGCCCCTGAAACCTTCGTTGCTTATGCCATAGCTGCCGCCGGCACTGTTTACGCCTACCCGCAGGTAACGCGGGTTAGCCTGCTTTTGCATACCCCTGTTTTCAATTAAAAGGCTGCCGGTGGCCCCGCCCTCCTTTTTCTCCTCCCATCCCATTAAGGGTATGCTAAATTCAAACGACCGGTTTTTTATCATTTCGGCGTACAGGCCGCCGTCAGCCGCCATATTTATATCTTCAAAAAAAATTCCCCACATGGTTGGCGGTATGGCGGCGCCGGGCTTATCAAGATGGACGGCCAGTGGCTGTTGTGCGGCCGTTGTAACAAAGCCCAAACAAATTGCAGCGATGGTTAAAAAAAAGCCTCTTTTCATGGCAAATTTTTGTATGCGCTGCTAATATAAAATTTATTATTGTCAATTTAACAATTATTTTCAGTAAGTAATCATTACTGCAATTAGTGGTTTCAGCCGCCAAATGGCAGGGCGTGTTAATAATACAAGGTTTATATCCTGCGCAGCTGATTAATACTATAATAGACGTATACCAGGCAGCAAAACATACAACAAAACTTAAATAACTACTGCTTTGCAAAAATGAAAGCAAGCCCCTTTGAGAAACCAGGCAGGGCCGCATCAATATGACCAAAATTTGAATATTCTTCCGCCCGCAGGCGCAGCCCCGTATAATGATGCTTGTTTACCTGTGCCGCAAAAGCGCCAAGAATGTTCTTTACGGAAGTATCTTCCATATCACGGCTGCCCATACTAATATATAATTTTGCCCGGATGTTTTTCTGCTTTGCAGCAATGCTGTCTTCCATACGAAAAAGATAGTTGTTGTTATAAAACAGGCTGGGGCTTGCAGAAATGAAATTATTGATGGCAAACCTGTTTTGCTGTGCTGACCGTAAAAAATAATACAGTGTAAAATACCCTCCCAGCGAGTGGCCTGCAAGAATTATGTTTCCCGTGTCAATTTTGTATTGCGCCTCAAGGTGTGGCAATAGCTCCTTATCCAAAAAATCTTTAAACCTGTCAGC
>DASZUX010000612.1:0-6481 GCA_035547455.1 Chitinophagaceae bacterium | reverse complement strand
GTTCAGCCTCAAAAAGTCTGTAATGCAGTGTTATCAGTGCATGGGATGATATAACATGTCAAAAAGATTGCAGGCTATTTGAAAAAGTTGTAAAAATCTTGCAATTTAGAGGATGCTTACTTCGCCCAAAAAACATAGTCCCCAACTCGGTATGTTCTCCGGGTTAGCCGACCAGCTTGATCAGAAACATCCTTTGTTCCGGTTGGCAGATAAAATTAACTGGCAGGTTTTTCAAGATGCTTTTAAGGTTTATTATAGTGAAAAAATGGGTAAGCCAGCCAAGCCTATCCGGCTGATGGTATCATTGCTTATTTTAAAGTATGTACGCAACCTTAGCGATGAGAACCTTGTGGAACAATGGGCAGAAAACCTCTATTACCAATACTTCAGCGGTGAGCAGTATTTTCAACCATCTATCCCATGTGTGCCAACAGAACTTGTAGCCTTCAGGCAGCGCATTGGCGAAGCGGGTATGGAATTGATTTTGAAAGAGAGCATCCGCGTAAATAAGCCGCCCGATGATAATGGCAACGCAGCCGCAGTAGTAAGTGTTGACACCACGGTGCAGGAGAAAAACATCACCTATCCTACGGATGATAAATTGTACAAAAAGATCATAAAAGGCTGCTGGAAGATAGCGGATAAGGAAGGCATTGATGTGCGCCAATCTTACAGCCGGGTAGTTAAAAAGCTAAGCCGGCAACAGCGCTTTAGTAAAACAAAGAATGGGGCAAAGGATGCCCGCAAAGCCAATAAGAAAATAAAAACAATTGCAGGCAGGCTGGTACGGGAACTGGCCCGTAAACTCCCGCTGGACCACCTTGGCGCCTACCTGCCCTCTTTAAAATTGTACCAGCGGGTACTCTCTCAAAAACGTGCGGACAGTAATAAAGTGTACAGCCTTCATGAGCCGGATGTAAAATGCTATTCAAAGGGCAAAGAGCATAAAAAATTTGAGTTTGGCAGCAAAGTATCTATCCTGGTGGACCAGGGAACAGGTGTCATCATGGGTGCGCTTAATTTTACTGAAACATTGCATGACTCAAAAACACTGCCTGAAGCACTGGAACAATATGAACGGCTTACAGGCAAGCAAGCAGCGGAAGTATTTGTTGACAGGGGCTACAGGGGGATGACAACATACAAAGACTCAAAAATATATGTACCTAAACCAGATAAGAAAATAACCAAAACAAAGCGCAGCAAACACAGCAAAAGAGCTTCGGTTGAACCGGTAATAGGCCATCTGAAAAAAGATTACAGGCTTTGCAGAAATTACCTGAAAGGAATAACAGGAGACCTGATCAATGTAATGCTATCAGCAGCAGCTATGAATTTTAAACGAGTCATGAACCTCTGGTGTTCAGAGGCACTGCAACGCTGGTTACTCACCTACAATTACCTGTTGGATGCTTATTGCAATTTTATTGCCCAAAAACTAAAACCGACTTTTTGAGGGACGACTAGTTAGTTCAACTCGGGTTTCTGCCATACTTCTAATGAATAGAAGTATGGCAGAAACCGAATACTTAAAAAAAGATTAAATTATTAAACTGAATGAAACAGGACTAAACAAGATGATGCCTGTAATATGAAATAGGTTTGCTATTTAAAACTGCCCCGGTAATGCAGATTGCAGCAACTGGCGGTAACCCTCAACATCTTTGTTCTCCCTGAGGAGATTTAGGTTAGCATTACTAATAATTGAAAAACCATATTTATCGCTGGTCAGCCAAGGTACAATGCGGCTACCTGCAACAGGGCGTATCCTGTTAACATAGTCTATTGCAGCGGCCGCATCTTTAAAAGGACCTATCAATACAATGTAATAACGGTCATCCAGTTTGACAGAATTCGTTTTAAGCCGAAGGTTGTAAAAATTACTCATGTTGTAGCGGTTGAAAGCATTTCCTGCTTCACCTGCAAATACAGGGGCCACTTTATCCAGCAGAATACTTACATACTGTGAATCACTTGCAACAAACTCAAATTTCTTTACTATAATATTTGCTGCCTTTACCGAGTCCCTTTTCATAAATACCGGCGCTATTACAGGCTTAGCCACAGAGTCGGGTTTTGCCAGTGGCCTGGTAACTGTAACCATTTCGCCAGGCTTTGTAATAACAACGGGCACTACCTCATCTTCCTTATAGCGGGTTATTTGCAACTGTGTAAGGTAACTTTCAATCTGGCTGCGCCGCTGCAAAACACTTATCATCGTGGTAGCCCTTTCGGCCATCGGGGAAGACGGATAGAGTTTTGTAAGGCTATTGAGCCGGTTTATGGCTGCACTATCTTCACGCCTCGATACATGATATACCGCCTCGATAAATAATAATTGCGGTGTCCAGTGATTTTTGCCATACATACTGTCTGCTGATGCTTTGGCTTTTTCTGCGTCTTCAAACCTGCCTTCAATAAACAAGTTATATACCTGCTGGTATTTTTCAGTAGCCGGGTCTGGTTTGCCGGGTGTTGAACCTAGCCCTTTCTGTAAAAGATTATTGAATTTGCCTGTTGCAAAGCGCGCTGACAGCAACCGTTTTACCGAGTCTGCCTGAACGGTTTTGCCAAGCTGCATGTAGCAATAATACAGGTTAAAAAGCGCTTCTTCTTCGTAGCTGTTACCCGCATATTTACGGTTTAATGTATCATAACTGTCAACTGCAGGTTCATAATCCATCAGTTTGTCCTGGAATGCCTGCGCGTTGGTAAATAAGGCCTTTTCAATTTTGCTATTGGAAGCATCTAACTTTTCCTGGGTGGTAGGCAATTTAGCATACAGTGCTTCGTACGATAACGCATTATTTGCATCACCGGCTTTTGCGGCGGCTGTGCTATCTTCTTTTGCCTGTGTTTTAAGTGCGTTACTTGCCAACGCTTTGTTTACAGCAGCTTGCCTGCGCCAGTTATCAACATTGGGGCGGTTACCCCATTGCTGCCTGAAGGAATTGTAGCCCTGGGCTTTTAAGGCATTATTGTTAAAATACCACTCCCCACTGCTGCTGCCTGTACCTGCAGCCGGTGATGCCGCGAATAAATCAGTTGCCGCTGGCTGTCCGCCCCGTACTGCTGCATTTATATTTAACTGGCTTCCGTCATCTTCCTTAAGCCCTTGCTGCTTCCTTAATTGCCGCAGCATTTTTTTAATTACAGCTTCCTGCGCTGCTTTTGGCATAGCAGCAATAGCCTGCAGGCTATCTTCTGCATGCATCTCACTAAGGCCCCGTACAATTATTTTAAGAGCGTCCCTTCGTAGCTGTAACCTGTTTTTTTCGGTAGCGTCAGTAATATAACCCGTTGATACACTGTCGTAAAAATGGCCTGCACTAATAAAATCTTTGCTGTCGTAACTTAAATCGGCCAGCATTAAAAAAGACTGAGCCCTTTGCTGCTGATTGTTTACAGATGATGCAATGCTTTTGCGAAGAGCAATTTCAGCGGCTTTTTTATCTCCTTTCTCAAGGTCAATCCTGGCAATAGCATAATAAATAATATCCCTGTAAGTAATGTACCTGTCTTTACGAGCCATCTTTGTAAGGTTATCTATTTTGGATTGCAGCACATCACCCGACCTATCTGGATAAGCAGTAATACTGTTGAGATTGGCGTATACTTCCATTACAGGGTCAATAGTATGGCTTGCAGCTTTGCCATACCAATGTATCGCCATGCTGTCATTATTTGACAACAGGTACAGTTGTGCAATTAAAAACTCTCTCCTTGCTTTTTCCTGCCTGTCATCAGCATTATCAAGCGCCCTGCTTAAAAATAATGCGGCACTATCGTAAATATTCTGCTTATAGCACCAGTAAGCCATTGTTTCAAATAACTGTGTCTGTAACCTTTTGGGAAACTGAGGGTCATTTCTCAATATTTGTGTGAGCCCCGCAGCCTGCCCATATTTGGCTTGTTCTATATAATTCCTGGCCTGCCAAAGTAAGGCATCATTACGGCTTGGAGGCTGGCTGGTAACCTTTTGAAAAATATTCCTGTCCTCTTTTGTTGATACGCTAAACACACCATTAGTTCCACTTTCGTTGCTGCCTATTGGTATGGCATAACCATCTTTGTCTTTTGGTGCAAAAGCAAAATTTATATACTGGAAAACCTGCTCAGCGGAGTCAAAATTCTTCCTGTAAAAATATGCTTTGCCCATAATAAGATACATGTTATCCACCCAGTCGCTTCTAAGGTCATGCAGTAAAATACCGGCATTGCATTTGTAAATTACCGAGTCAATTTCCTGGTCCTGGGCAGTAGCGTCGAGCGTATAATTGTAAAATGGTAATAGTTTAGTGTAGTCATCCTTAAAAGCCACTTTGGCCCGGTCAACAATATCATCCAGCTTGTTATTGGCGTTGTAATAGTAATTATAGTGAGTTACCATATCCTGGTAAAGCCTTTTCTTCCACGAAATTTTACCATCCCCGGTTTTTTCGGAACCAAGTGTGCGGTTTTCATATTGTTTGGGTTTATACAGTTCTACCGTTGTGCCAGGCTGGCCAAAACACAAAGCCGCAACTACGCAAAGCAGTATAGTAAAAAAAGGCCTGGTAACAGCACACATCATGCGATAAAAATCTGACTTAATAACTTAAAACCTTAAAAATTATTTTTAAAAGTACATTATTTTTTCATGCGTGTTTTTAACCACAGGTTAATATTACCTTTAGCCCGAATTAACACTATATGTCGAAGCTGAACGTGAACGCAACTTTTAAAAGGTTGCAGAACAGGTACCGGATGGTAGTGATGAATGATGACACCTACGAGGAAGTTGTTACATTCAAATTGTCGAGGTTAAGCGTGTATGTATTGTTAAGCACTGTTTTTGTTTTGCTGGTTAGCCTTACTGTGGCATTACTTGTATATTCCCCGCTTAAATATTATATACCGGGGTATGGCACTGGCAGAGAGAACAGGGCTGAGTTACAGTCGCTTAAGATGCGAACAGATTCACTTGAGCAGGCGCTGCAGTACAAAGACCAGTATTTGAATGATCTTAAAAAAGTATTGAACCAGGACGCTATGGTACAACGCGATACCACTATGCTGCAACTTCCAAAACACGATCAGTCAAATGACTAAATCAATATACCGATGTTAAATCACTCAAAAAAAACAACTGAAGAAACCCAGTTGCCCGGCAAAACCAGCATTATTGGTGCAGGTATGCTTATTAACGGCCAGGTTACCAGCGAAGGTGATATACGTATTGACGGCCACCTTACAGGTACGGTTAAAAGTTCATCGAAACTGGTAGTAGGAGAAGATGGACTGGTTGAGGGAGATGTGATTGCTTACCAGGTTGATGTAACCGGGAAAATAACCGGCAATATTATTGTTAAAGACCTGCTTACCCTGCGCGGGCATGCTATAATTGAAGGCGATATAAATGCCGGCAAAATTTCAATGGAACCAACTGTGTCATTCAACGGCACATGTACGATGCAGGCAGGCAACGTAGTGGAAATGACCAGTACAAAAGATGAACGAAAAAAAGCCGCAGAATAACAGGTTGCTTTACCAGTATGCAGGTTTTGCCTTCCAGCTATTGGTATTATTAGGTATTGCAATATATGCAGGCCTAAAATTTGACGGGTGGATAAACCCGCCCATACCCGTATTTGTGTGGTTATTACCTTTGCTGGTTATTATTTTTACCATAGTTAAAGCAGTTAAGGATACCTCAAAATAGCGTATGGGCACAAATTCACGAAAAAGAACAATGCTGCGTTTTTTTATAGTATTTATCATTGTTGATATTATAGCCTTTGCATTTGCCGGCTGGCTTGATGCACATAAAATTAACCACTTAGTAGTAGTTGGCGGCAATGCACTACTGCTTATACTTGCAGCCGCCAGCCTTACATTACAGGCCAGGGCCGCTGCAAACCCTAACCCAAATGTATTTGTACGCAGCGTAATGGGCGGTAACTTTTTAAAACTTATGGCTATTATTATAGCGGTAGTGATTTACCTTGCGGCAGCGGGCGATAATAAAAGCGTGTACGCAGTTTTTGCCGGCATGGGCCTGTATATTGTGTACACCATTATTGAAGTAAAAAGCTTATTGGAATTGAACCGGGGCAAAAATGGCGGCAACTGAACACCCAATGCAGGCACTGGCAGCCTTTTTGCCGGATGATACTTTTAACCAGGTGGTGGAATACCTTAACCAGTATAAAGTACACCTTACGCTAACCCGCGAACGTAAAAGCGTGCTGGGAGATTACCGAAATGCCATACCCGGCAAAAATCACCGCATTACGGTTAACCAAAACCTTAATAAATACGCTTTTCTTATAACACTGCTGCACGAACTGGCCCACCTGCTTACGTTTGAAAAATACGGCCACAGGGTAATGTCTCATGGCAAAGAATGGAAACAGTTGTACAGCCACCTGCTGGCAACATTTGTACAGCATAATATTTTTCCCGGCGATATCAGGACGGCCCTGGCGCACTCTATTGCCAA
>DASZUX010000611.1:0-2464 GCA_035547455.1 Chitinophagaceae bacterium | reverse complement strand
TACAGGTATGCCGCTTTCCTGCTTCTTGATGGTTGCCACTATCTGGCTCTCCGTAAATCTTGTTTTTTGCATAATTGACAATTTTTAAAATTAAAGATTTCTCTCTAATTCATAACTGCCGAACTTTGGGTACGTTTACAGATGAAGGTTGGTAAAATAATGCAATTTTATTGCAAAAACATGCCACCGTATCCGTTGACAGCCCGTACTGCCGGGCAAGAGGTGAGGGCAGTGGAAAAGAGGAATACATCTTAACCAGGCGTAGCCAAAGATAAATTTTTGATAATGAAAATATTGATACCGCAATTTGCGTATTTACAACAGCAGGCAATTGCGTAATTATAATGTTTAACAACACTAAACCGGCACTATGAAACAATTGCCACTTCTATTTTCTTCCCTGGTTTTTATTGGCTGCAACCAATATACACAAGTTAAAAGCGACAATACGCAACAGGTAAACAAATCAAATGATGCAGCCGAACTTATAAATAACGGCTTCCTGAAATATGCTGACAGTTCAAAAGTTGACACGCTTAAAACCGGGCTTCTAAACTCCTTTGATATTTATGAATACGATAATTTTAGAATTATTCACATAGATGCAGAAGAGCTTGCTGAATTTAGTTTCGATTTTTTTCTTCCTGTCTTAAATAAAATTTTATCTAAGCGGAATATCAACATTTCTGCCCAACAATTAAGCAGCAGGAAAGGTTTTTATTACGCATTAATAAATGGTGACACAGTACTGCTTTACACGCAAAAAGATGTAGATGATGATACTTTTTGGGATAAAGCGCCAAGACATTTCTTTAAAAAAGTAAATGAAATTTTAAAGGAAAGCGGTGAACAGTTTTATTTACTGTATGGTGGTAATGACCTGCATGGGCTTCTTTTGACTGATAAACAGTTTTCAATTATCTCCAATTATTATAAAGACAATGATAAAGAAAAGCCCTACAGGCCATAAAGGGAAGCCTTTAATAAGTTTCTTTATAAGAGATTTGCTCAAGTGGCCAGTCTTTGTTAACACCCTTTTACAGATAAATAAGCCTTTCGACTTAATTATTTTCTTATTTCCTGTTTTATGTTGTTGTGGTTGCAGCAATGAAAAAAAGGAACAGGAAAAAAAGCCTGTGTTATTAGCCGACAGAGAAGCTCCTTTGGGTTGGGTTTATTTAAAAGTTTATGAGGATAAAACTTTTGATTTCGTATTGACCGGCTTGCGAGACAAGACAGACTACCCGGGTACTTACCGGATCAGCAAAGACACAATTTTTTTCTCATATACTGATTCAATTCCAAAAGCAGGTAAAACAGCTATTATTACCGAACATTCGGTTTCTTATTTAGATGGCGACTATCCTGAAAGTGTTGTGATAACACTAAATAAGCTGGCAAAATAAAATTCCTGCAACAAAAAGTTTTCTGCCATGCTGGCTTGCACTTATGGCATCAATCTCGTAAGCGAACTGGCAATCCCTCAGCACTTAACCTTTTTCTTCTTCTTGCCCAGCGCTCCCCGTGCTTTTATTTTCTCAATGTAATCAATTACGGGGGGTACCTTGCAGGCAGTGCCGTTCATATCAACAGTTACGGTGCCAATTTCTTTTGCGGCGGCAATGGCGTCGGCCGATAATGGTAAAACGTATGCCCCCAGCGCAATAATAAAGCCGTTCATGGTATAACGCACGCGGTTGGCTGCCGTATGAATATTTTTTATTGCCCTGCCAAGCAATTTTTTCAGCAGTGGTATATCAAGCTCATTGTCGGGTTTCAGTGCAACAATATTGCTTAATGTTGCCCAGCCCGCCGCTGCAATGTGCTCTTCCGGCGCGTCTATCCATTGCAGGGCGGCTTTTAAACCATGCGGGCTGCCTGCTGCTACCCAGGGCACTGTATATTCGCTTATATTATTTGATACCGCTTGCTTTGCCCATGCCTGTAAATCGGCCTCCGTCATCTTTTCGTCATCGGCAATTAGCCCGGCAAGGTACATAGCATCAGTATTGCCGGTGGCGTATAATGCTTTGGCAAGGGTGTAATCCTTTTTTATTTTTTTCTCAATGGTTTTTAAGTGCTCAATCTTAACGCCAAAAAAAGGCTCTTTAACGCCATGCTTTACCAAAAGCTTTTTAAGGTTGGCATCCCCTCTGGCTTTCAGCTCGGCCATAATTTCTTCTATAGTCATAACGGCAGGTTTTATGCAGGTTACAGTATATGCAACTTACAATTATTTTAGCAGTTGACGGGTGATACAACGTTGGCGATGCATTAAAAAATGTTGAGGTTTTTGTTGGTTTTTATAAGCCTGCGGCTAATTTGGCGGTCAGCGTGAAAAAGAAAATAAAGTGCAGGTCGTTCCTTAGTAACGCCTGGTGTTTACTTAAATGCAACCAGGGGTATTTTAATGAAACACCCCGGCAGGCAGCCCCGGTTACTTTTCCGCCTCCTGTTTTTCCCA
>DASZUX010000610.1:0-3179 GCA_035547455.1 Chitinophagaceae bacterium | reverse complement strand
TACAGGTATTATAAAACAAAAGTTGACTCCTTATTACAAGCAGGCTGTGAACTGCATTATTTTAATCCCGGCTTTGAAAAAACCGATATTAATACTGCCACAAATACAAAAGGGGATGCGGCGCGACATGACAACTATTGGCATACTGTACGGCAATTGCTGGCGGTTGCAGGTACACAAAGACCTTTATATATTTTTAGCAGCAGTTACCTGCATAATTTCAATGGCATAAGGCCTGCCATGCCGCCCACCGTACACTGGCTGTTGTACACCCCTGCTGATACGGCTGCATTTACCAGCAGCGCGTTTGAAAACGCAGCAGGAGGTATAACAACCATCACCACCCGCACCAGTGCTGCAGGCAGCAATAATATTTACGCGGATATACCAGGAAGCGAAGCGAAAAAAATAACAGGCATAACACCTGATACCGCCACGTTGCGTGTAAGTATGTACGCATCCGCAGGCATAGCCGACGCGGCGTATATAAAAGCAGCCATTGCTGCCATACAGCAATACAGCAACAGGAAAATAACCTTCACTGCATGTAGCAGCCCGTCTTTATTACCGGCAAAACAAAATTGGCTGTTTTGGCTTTCTACAGATGACCCGCCCGCGGGTATACAGGCCAACAACATATTGCGGTATCAAAAAGGCAGGGAAGAAGATATACAATCAAGTCTGCTTACGGCAGGCAATCCTTCTCTGTATAAACGCATTATACCGGCTGAAACCAATACCATAAACAACATTGTGTGGGCAGATGGTTTTGGCAACCCAATTTTACAAAAAGAAGCCGGCCCGCAAAATACCTACCATTTTTACAGCAGGTTCAACACAGTATGGACCGACCTTGTATGGAGCAATGAGTTTACCAATGTATTATATAAGCTGCTGTATGGCGAAGATGCAACGCCTGCTGCACAAGGTTTTAAAGACCTGCGCATGGCAGACAGCAACCAGCTTAGTCCTTATATTACAGTTAAACCCATTACAGCCGCGAAAAACGGTGCAAAAGATATTTCATGGCTTTTTTGGCTGGCCGCATTTATTGTTTTGTCAGCAGAAAGAATGATTGCATTAACACCCAAAAAAAGAGGTGCACATGCGTGAGGTAACAGGCACTGCAATAATAGAAGGGTTGCGCAAAAAGTGGGTGCGTAATGCCTTTGTGTCCTGCATATTAATGGCAGCAGGCATATCGGGCATTGTAACTATTGTAATGTTTAAACTAACCACGGCCTCTTGGTGGTATGGTATGCCTTTGTTTGCCATAACGCTAACAGTACTTTGGTTTACCCGGAAACCCTGGAAGGTTCAGACTATTGATATCGCCAATTTTCTCAGCAAAAAATTTCCTTCACTCGAAGAAAGTACAGCACTGTTGTTAAAGCCTGCGGGAGAGCTAACTATACTGGAAGCACTGCAGGCAGAAAAAACATTACAGGCATTGCAGGAAACAGCACAGCCGGCGGAATTTATACAGCCTTTGCGCAGGGCCTTTATCATGCTTGTGCTTAGCAGTATATTATGTGCGGGAGTTGCCATTGCCCCTTTCAACATAAAAAAAAATACATCAACAATCGGTATCGGAACCAGTGTTGTTAAGGAAAAAGTTTTGCCGGGCATTCGGTCAGTGTCGCTCAGCATCACTCCTCCTTCTTACACAAAACATGAAGCAAGACAGCAGAACCAATTTAATGTACGTGTTGAAGAAGGCGCCACCCTGAGATGGCAGTTGCAAACAGGTGCGGGTATTGACAAAATTACACTGGTGTTTAACGATTCTTCCACTCTGCCGTTAACAGCCATTAACCATTCGCGGACACAATGGCAGGCATCAAAAAAAATAAACAGCAGTGGTTTTTACCAGGTACAGGCAGATGGCAGGTTAAGTGAATTTTATAAAATTGAAACTATAAAAGATGAGCCCCCTGCTATTACCGTAACATCGCCGCAGCCTAATATTACCATCGAATATGGGGAGCCGCAAAAAGTGACTGTACGCGCCGTAGTGTCTGATGACTATGGTGTAAAAGCTGCCACTATCATAGCAACTACTGCCAGTGGCAGCGGCGAAGCGGTAAAATTTAAAGAACAAACAATTGTCTTCCCCAATTCATTTAACGGCCTGCTGACAGAGTACAGGTTGCAAAAAACTATTGATCTCGGTGGAATGGGTATGCAACCCGCAGATGAACTGTATTTTTATATTAAAGCTACCGACAATAACAACCAGGAAAAACACTCAGACATATTTATTGTTACGCTGGCCGACACTGCGGGGTTAATGGAAACAGATGTAGTAATCGGTAACCTTACATTAAAGCCGGAATATTTTAGAAGTGAACGGCAGATAATTATAGAAACAGAACAACTGCTGAAAGACAAGGACACCATTACCCAACAGGAGTTTAACAACCGCAGTAATAATCTCGGCATTGACCAGAAACTGCTGCGCCTGAGATATGGAAAATTTTTGGGCGATGAAAACGAAAATGCTGAAGGCGGCGGCAATGGAACCGGCATATTAAGCAACCCAGCCAACTTTGGCAATGCCAATGCAGTACAGGATGCTTACACAGATAAACACGACAATGCAGAAGATGCTACATTCTTCAGCGATGATGTAAAAAAACAGCTTAAGGCTGTTTTGACCGAAATGTGGGGTGCAGAAACACGCCTGCGCACATTTAAAACCCGGGATGCACTGCCCTATGAATACAGGGCTTTGCGTTTACTGAAAGACCTGCAGCAGAAATCACGCGTTTATGTAGCCAAAACAACATCAAAAATGCCGCCGCTTAACCCCGGGAAACGTTTAACCGGCGACCTTAATAAAATTATTGACCCCCAAATGCAGGTTGACATACCACCTGGCAACAGCGACAACACAATAACAGCAAAAGCGTTAAGTGTGCTTGAACAATTAAGAACAACAGGCAGCAACAACAGTAATGACATATTGCTGTTTCAACAGGCTATGCGCTTGCTTGGCAGTAAAGCCACCGAAACACCCGGCGTTTATCTCGGCGGTCTGCAGTCGCTTACAAAAATCATAGAAGCCCTGCAGCACAAGAAGCTGCCTGGCGCCAACAATATATTTATTGCAGAAAACGCTTTACAAAAAATGACAGCGGCACCGCTTCCGCTGCCGCAAAAAAATAGCGTTTTACAGA
>DASZUX010000609.1:0-16946 GCA_035547455.1 Chitinophagaceae bacterium | reverse complement strand
GATAGCTATGCTTGATGCAGGCTTTTACCACTACACAACACTTACTGCTTTTGACAGCATAAGGCTTAATAACCAGGTGGTGGGAGTAAGGGATTTTGTAGATTTTGATAACAGCGTTACCGAAGACGATGCGCATGGAATGGAATGCCTGAGCACGATAGCCGCAAACATACCGGGTACTATGATAGGCACTGCCCCCAAAGCCAGTTTTTGGCTGCTGCGTAGCGAGAATGCCCTTAGCGAATACCCCATTGAGGAGCATAACTGGGTTACAGCAGCGGAATTTGCCGATAGCGCCGGGGCTGATATGATAACCTCTTCGCTTGGGTATTACGTGTTTGATGATGCATCGTTTAACCATACGTATGCTGACTTTTACCGCAACACAACAATGGTTAGCAAAGGCGCTGCCTATGCCGTTAAAAAGGGAATGATAGTAACCAATAGTGCGGGTAACGAAGGCAGCAACGGGTGGAAGTATATTATCTTTCCTGCAGATGCCGATAGTGTTTGCACAGTAGGAGCTACAGATACTGCAGGCAATATTGCAGATTTCAGCAGTTACGGCTACCCTGGCAAAATAAAGCCAGATATTGTTTCGGCAGGCTATGCCACTACTGTATTTGGTACAGGGGGTACGCCGGTTATTGGCTACGGAACGTCTTTTTCCAACCCCAACATTAACGGGCTTATAGCCTGCCTTTGGCAGGCGTTTCCCCAGTATAATAATATGACGATACTTGATGCCGTATATAAAAGCAGCAGTAAGTACCAAACCCCTGATTACCGGTATGGCTACGGCATACCCAACCTGCGGAAGGCATACCTTATTTTAAAACAAAAGCAAAACAACTCGCTGTATGGCAGCAACTGGCTTTTTGCTGCACCCAACCCGTTTACAGATACTATACATGTTACGCTTATTGGCCAGGTTGACGGCCCGGCTGTGCTTACACTTAAAAATAGCGCCGGTATAATTATTACATCTTTAAAACTTACTACGGAGGAAGGTGAAGTATATGAAGCAGTTTTTAAAAATTTAGCAGGCCAGCCCGGCGGTAACTATACACTGGCATATACTGACAGCTTTACCACCGCCAGCCTGCCGCTATATAAAAACGGCGCCACTGTTAACTGGCTGCTGGCTTACCCATCCCCTTTCAGCAACCTGTTAACAGTGTACCTTAATGCACCTGAAACAGGTACAGCCTTTATACGGCTTATTGACGTAAATGGCAAAATACTGGCATCCAAACAAGTAAGCATTGTGCAAAACAATTCTTACAGCATACAATTTGCCAATACTGCCGCCCTGGCTAAAGGCATTTATTTTATACAGTATCGCGGTGTGGTAAAGCGAACTATTAAGGTAATAAAATAGCGGTTTTTTATTGTGTACCTTTAAGCAAACCGCACTTATGGCCAAACAAACTGTCAAAAAAGAAAGAGAAATAAAATACACAGATAAATCTCCCGGCCAGCCTGGGCTTATTCCTGTTTTTAACCGGCTGCGGCAAATTCTTTTAACATTCGTAAAGGGCAGCCTTTTTGTAATGAGCGACAAGCCCGGCCAATTTCACCTGCACAGCAATAAAAACATTACCATAAATGGCAAAAAACACAACGAAGTTTATTTTGCCGGCCTGCTGGTGCAAAAAGGTTATGTCGGTTTTTATTTTATGCCCGTTTATTCAGATGCTTTCCTGCAGAAAGAAATTGCGCCTGAACTTTTAAAATGCCTTAAGGGCAAATCCTGTTTTCATATCAAAAAGGCAGACACTGCGCTTGAAGCACAAATTGCCGCCGCCCTGCAGGCAGGGTACAACTGTTATGTAAAAAAAGGCTGGATATAATATACAGCCCCATTAAGTGCCCGTGTCATTTTAAAAGAGCCGGCATTAAAGGCATCGGTTTTGGTTTCTGTTTAAAAAAATTTGAATGAGGCAACCTTTCAAAAGAAAAGCAGGTTTCTTTAATCAAATCACTGTTTTAAATTAACCCTTTTAACATTGACGGAGCTTGAAAACATAATAAAAGGATGCGCTGAAAATGATGCCAGGTGTCAAAAGATAATTTATGACAGGTATTTGGGATTTGCATTAAAAACAGCTTTCAGGTATGTGCACTCGTACGATAATGCTGCCCATGCGGCCAACGATGCCTTTGTAAAAATGTTCAGGGCTTTTAAAAATTACGAAGTAAGAGACAGGAATAATGTTGAGGCGATGCTGTTAGGATGGATGAAAAGAATTGTAATTAACACATCAATAGATTTTATGCTGCGCGAAAGCCTGGTACCCGAGCACACCCAATTGCCTGAAGAAGCCTGGACAAAAAAAGATACAGGCACAACAGGTGAAAACAATATAGCCTATAAAGAACTTATCGGGCTTATACGCAAATTAAGCCCGGCATACCGCGTAGTGTTTAACCTGCATGTTATTGATGGTTATACACACCCCGAAATAGCTAAAATGCTGGGTATTTCGGTAGGTACATCAAAATCAAACCTTGCCAAGGCAAAAAGTTTTTTACAAAAATTTCTTGTCAGGGACGAAAACGGAAATGTTTTATGTTTTACATAAAATCTGACGATATAGAAGATTTGTTCCGTGAGGCGGCCGATAAGTATGAGGTAGATACTGAAAAGGCAGCCGCATGGGATGATGTGTATGAAGCAGTGCATGGAGATGACAAACCGGCCCAGCCTCCACACCCCGAAAACGGAAACAAAAAACGTTGGCTAAACTTACTATGGCTGTTGCTGATACCGCTGGGTTGGTTTGCTCATAATGCATGGAATAATTTTAAGGAAGACAAAACACCGGGAAAGCAAACCGCTGCAATACAGCAGGCGCCGGCAACATTACCAAAAAGCAATGCAGCCGGTAATACAACCCCCGCAGGAGCAGCCGCCGCAGAACCCCCAAAAGCTACTGCATCAACAGGCGCCCTTACCATAAAAAATAAAAAAATTGCCCCAGTAAAAGCAGGCGACACTAACATACACAGCGGGCAGGCAGTAAGCATGCAAATTGGCAACACTGCCAGGGGTACAGTTTTGCAGGATAATAATAATATTGTGCAGCAAACTAATCCTCTTAATAATAAGGGTGCACAGGAAAATATTGCAGTACCTGTTAACCCGCAGGCGGCAGGCACACAGGCGGCACAGCCGGCTCCGGGTAACACAAGCACCGCGGCTGAAGATATACAGAAAGACAAAAAAAACGTAAAAGGCAATAAGAATGGTGCTAAACCCGGTAAAAAAAACGGGCACTATTTTTATGCAGGGCTGGTAGCTTCCCCTGACATAAGTTTTATACATTTTCAAAAAACATCGCCTGTGGGTGCAAGTGCGGGGTTGTTGGCGGGCTACCAGTTTAATAAAAGAATTAGTGTTGAAACAGGTATTTTCTTTGATAGCAAAAATTACTATACTAAAGGGAAATATTTTGACAAGAGCAAGATAGCCTATTTTGTACAGCATCCTGAAATTGTAGTTAACTCAGTACAGGGCGATTGCCGCATGATTGAAATACCGGTTAATGTGCGTTATACATTTACAAGCGGCAAAAAAAATAACCTCTACGCCATAGCGGGACTGTCATCTTATTTAATGGGGCGCGAGTATTATGACTATGAGTATAGCGACATGAACTATCCTTACACCCGTGGTGTAAATTATAATAATCACGTAAAAAATTGGTTTTCTATAGCAAATTTCGGCATAGGGTATCAAAGAAGTCTTGGGTTAAAAACCAGTTTGAGGGTTGAGCCTTTTATAAAAGTGCCGGTAAGCGGTGTTGGCACGGCTAACATGTCCATCACCAGCGCGGGGTTATATTTTGGTATTACCCGCAAGATACCCTGATAATTAAAATTTATAGTGTATGAAAAAAAGACAAGTGATTTTGTCTGTGGCAATGCTTTGCCTTTTATTGGCAGTTGCATGGGGCTTTTACCAGTATAATAAACCGCATACAAGTGCTGGCGGAAAATCAACAGACGCGGTCCTGCCGGCAGACAGCCTGTATGCTGCATACCAGGCTAATGAAACAGCCGCCGGCAAATTGTACATGAATAAAATACTGGAGGTAACTGGCTTTGTAAAAGACATAACCATGAGCGACAAAACCCCTGTGATACTGCTTGCTACCGGTTTTAACGGCGACATAAACTGTAGTATGGCATTAGACAGTAATACTGTTTTTACAAAAGCACATAAGCTTTCAAAAATAGCGGTTAAGGGAAAGTGCTCAGGCTATTTAATGGATGTAAACCTTGTTGATTGTGTAATTAAATAAAAGAATGATGCGTACAATTTTTAAATGTAAAACCAGGCTATGTCTTGCTTCAGCACTTGCAATTGCCGCCTTTGCTGCAGCGTGTACCAAGCAAAGCGAAGATGTATTGAAACAGGAACAGGGCAACGTTACCTGCGATACTGCAGGCGTACAGTTTACAGTGGATGTGCTGCCTATTATTGAGGCCAACTGTTACAGTTGTCATGCCAACGGCATTATAAACGGCGGCGTAACCCTGGATGGCTATACTAACATTATTAAACAGGTGCAAAACGGAAATTTGATTGGTGCTATAACACATGCGCCCGGCTTTGTACCGATGCCTTATGACGGCGGAAAATTATCTGATTGCAATATTGCTAAAATACAAGCCTGGATACATGCAGGCGCGCCTGACAACTGACAAGCTTTATTTAAACAGCAACAACAAATACAATAACATGACAAAAAAAGCTTTAACCGCAATAGTATTAATTGCTACGGTGCACTTTGCACATGCACAACTATATTTTACTACAACAGGCTTTGCAGGCTTTTACTCAAAAACACAGTTTGAAGATATTAAAGCAGAAAACAACCAGGTATATGCGGTAATTGATGTAAACAAAAAGGCCATCGCGTTTTCAATGCTGTTAAACGGGTTTGTTTTTGCCAAAGAGTTGATGCAGGAGCATTTTAATGAGAATTACGCCGAAAGTGATAAATATCCCAAGGCCACTTTTACGGGAACATATATAGATAATATAGATTTATCAAGTGGCGCACAAACAACCATACACGTAAGCGGAACATTAACATTACACGGTGTTTCAAAACCGTTTAGTACAGCCGCAACACTTGCTTTGGCCAACGGGGTTTTAACCGGCCAGGCATCTTTTCAACTGGTACCGGGTGATTTTAATATCAGTATACCCAGCCTGGTGCGCAGCAAAATAGCCGGCAAAATTGATGTTCACATTACCGCAAATTGTAAACCCAGAAATTAATACAGCATGCGTACATACAAACTTATTTTGCTATCGGCACTCTTGCTTCCACTCAGCGCTGCACTGTCACAGGACACTTCGTTACTCAAGTTGCTGGATGACTCAATGGCCGGCAATAAAACGCATGTGCCTGTAACAGGTACTTTTAAAGGAACACATATTATAAACATCCAGTCAGTTGAAGCACCGGCCAAAAGGGCACTTATGTTCTGGATAATGCACAGATTTGGGCAATTGAACGATGGTGCGTACCAGTTATTTGGCCTTGATAATGCTACTATGCGTTTCGGCTTTGATTATGGACTTACCGACAGGCTTTCAATTGGCGTTGGCAGAAGCACTTTTGAGAAAACATTTGACGGTACAATAAAATACAAGGTTTTGCGCCAAACGGAGGATGACCACATACCCATTACGGCCGACTTATTTGGCGGCATTTACTATAAAACACTCAAGTATGATGACAAACCCTACCTAAATACTACTTACCGCACCAGTTACGCAGCAGAACTTTTGCTGGCAAAAAAATTTGACCGCAATCTTTCCATACAGTTAACGCCTATATTTCTCCATTATAATCTGGTGCAAACCACGGGAGACAAAAACAACATTTTTGCTATGGGCTTTGGCGGCAGGGTTAAACTTACCCGCAGGCTTAGCCTGAACGCAGAATATGATTACCTGCCAACAGGGCAGGTAAACTCAATAAACGTGCACAGTTCACTTTCACTGGGTTTTGATATTGAGACAGGGGGGCATGTCTTTCAACTGCATGTTACAAACTCACAGGGCATGATTGACCCGGTGTTTATTTCACAAACAACAGGCACATGGGGCAAGGGCAATATATTTTTCGGCTTTAATGTATCAAGGGCATTTAATACAGGCAAAAAAGCAAAAAAAAGTTAGTTGGCCAACGCCAAAATAAACCCATTTATAAACAATAATTATTAAATATATGCAACGCAGAGGCTTTATAAACAACATAGCACAAATAACTACATTTGTAACAGCAGGTTCATTAATAGCTGCCTGCTCAAAATCGTCGGGTAATCCATCAACAGGCAATGGCAACGGGGGAGGCTCTACGCTAATATCTGCCAACCTCGACGGTGAACTTATAAATGTAGGAGATTCAAAAACATCAGGAACAAATATTGTAATACGGGAGGCAACCGGCAATGCTGCAAGCTCGTTTATTGCATTAAGCCTGGTATGCACACACCAGGGTTGTACTGTTAATTTTGACAATGCAAACAACGTGTTTAACTGCCCATGCCATGGCAGCAAATATGACGGTAGCGGAAACGTGGTAAACGGCCCTGCAACCAAGGCGCTAAGCAAGCTAAGCATAACAGTTACCGGCAGCGAACTGGTAGTAAGCTGATTGCGGCAGGCGAAAGATATATTAATCTATGAGAGCATACAATGCCAATATCCTGTGTTAAAAAGTCAGCATGGTTTGCACGAAAAACCAGGTGTTAGAAAGAAGTGCCGTGAGTGGCAGTAATAAGTTTTTCTGCAAGCCATGCATTTTTTTGTGCCAGTTTTAAAAACAATGTGGTTGCAGTATCGTTACCAAACATACGCTGTACCCACCGCCCTGTAAAAAGACGCTTGCCAAAATGCTGCTGCCACTGTTCTGAATAACGGCTTTCCATTGCCGGCCTGTCAATTTTCCCCTGCAAAAAATCACTTATATTTTCAAAGGCAAGTTTACCGCCGTGCATAGCCATGCTCATGCCATTGCCGCAAAGCGGGGTAATCATCCCTGCCGCATCTCCAATAAGTAATACATGGTTGTACATTCTGCTCTTTCCTGCAAAGCTAACCTGTGATATTGTCAACGGCTCTTTATAAATAAATTCCGCCCCAGCAAATATTTCACCCAGGAGGGAATTTTTGGCCAGCACTTTTTCTTCCATCTGCTTAATATTGTTACCACTGCCATGCAGGGCGTGCGCTGTTGTTAAA
The DNA here is from genome assembly GCA_035547455.1 of Chitinophagaceae bacterium. Classification (GTDB taxonomy): domain Bacteria; phylum Bacteroidota; class Bacteroidia; order Chitinophagales; family Chitinophagaceae; genus JABDFW01. The sequence goes on along the minus strand of DASZUX010000609.1, from coordinate 9,679 downwards.
TAACAAAGGCAGCATAAGCCGTCTTCAATATTAGATATGCCGCAATACCCGTTAGAAAAGTTATGCAGGGCTATAACATTTTTTTGCTGCTTGTAACGCACATGATATTTTACACCAATATAATTATTCAGCCTCCTTGCCTTTGATAATACAAACGGCCGCTGCCACTTAACGTCAAGATTGCTGCGCTTGCCAAAAGCCCCTGCAGCGCAACGGGCAATAAAATTTCTTCCGGCTGTTTCTATGGTAAACAGGCTATGGTTGTAAGTAATATTATTTACCCTGGTTTGTGTAATTACATGTACCCCTTTTTTAAGGGCAACATGGTACAAGGTATCATCAAGTTTATAGCGGCTTATGCCCATCCCCCCAAGCGGAAGATTAAATTGGTACACCCGGCCCTTAATATCAGACACATGCAGTATATCAATAACAGGTAAGTCCCATTCATGCAGCGGCACACCCATGCGCTGTAAAAAACCATAACTTTCCATGCTTATGTACTCCCCGCATACGCGGTTAAAAGGGTATTGCTCCTTTTCAATAAGTAAAGTACTATACCCTGCACCGGCGCTCTGTATAGCAAGCGTCAAGCCAGCAAGGCCACCGCCGGTAATGGCTACATCATATACGTTACTGTTCATTATGCCTGCAGGTTATTAAAAAACGAAACGCCCATTTCCATGTTATTGTATAATTGTATTGCGGGGTACTGTTAAAAATATATTGCCATTCTTTTCTTGTAAGTCCGCGTGCTACGCTTAACGGTGCATCATTTTTTACAAGATAAGAAGATGAAAATACAGCAGTAAGTATTTTGATTGAATAATACGCCAGCCGGTGGCGATGCAAATCATTAATAAAAAAACCAATGGTGCTGTTATCATACATCCACTGCAATTGCTGTATAAGCTCGGCTTCGCTAAAATGATGGCAAAAAAGGCTTGAAAAAATAATGCCCGGTTTGTTAGCAAATGTAATGTGCCGGTAGTCGCTTATAATCCATTTACTGTGCTGCCCGCAATATTTGTTATTCATTGCCACTTTTATACATGCAGGCTTTATATCAATACCAATACAGTGCAATTGAATGTCCTTCTTTCGGCACCATTTTGCAATGGCCGCAAGGTTATCGCCACCACCGCAGCCAATTTCGCAAATGGTAATTTCCTTTCGCCCTGCAAGTAATTTTTTTAAGCCGGCTATTGTTATAGTGTGCCCGCCAAGCCACGTATTAATAATGTCCAGTTCCTGCATGTTTCTCTTTACATCGGGAAGGGAAATATCATCCCCGTCAAGCAGTTCTTTTTTATATGACCGGTGTTGCAAGTTCATGCCGATGCAATAAAAGTCTCCATTGTTAAACCCGGGCCAAAAGCAATGCCCATTATATTACCCCGTGTATGTTTTTGCTCCAGCATGTCCTTAAGTACAAATAATACAGTGGGGGAAGACATATTACCATGAGATGCCAATATTCTGCGGGAACTACGCAGGGCATCCTTACCAAGCAGCAGTTGCTTCTCTATAACTTCCAGTATTTTTTTACCACCCGGGTGTACACACCAATGCTTAACATCTTTTTTTTGAAGGCCGTAATGCTGCAGTGCATTATTAACAAGCTGTGCTATATCTTCTTCTACAATATCCGGCACGTAACCGCTCAATGTCATTAAAAACCCTTTACTGCTTAGCTGCCATGCCATATCATTTTTGCCCCGGTATGCCACCTGTGAATAAAAACCATTTAAACTAAGCCCGGTACCAGCCTTACTGCTGTTACCCGACACCAATACTGCAGCGCAGCCATCAGCAAATAGTAACCCGGCGGCTGCATTATCAGCAGTATAACTTTCCTGGAAATGTATGGTACATAGTTCAGTTGCCACTATTACAACATTTGCCGCTGGAGATGTATCGCATACCAGCTTTGCCAGCTTTAGCGCATGTACTGCAGCATAGCAACCCATAAAATTTACTGAGGTACGAAATACTGATGGCGGTAATTGCATTGCTTCCGCCACCTGCAAATCAAGCCCGGGCGCGCTCATGCCGGTGCAGCTAACTGTGATAAGGTGCGTTATTTCCCCGGCAGTAATATGGCCTTCAATACAATCTTTTATTGCCCGGACAGATAAAGGCGCAGCCTCTTTTGCATATACTTTCATGCGATCTTCAAGCTGCGGAAACGGCATGTTATTACACTGCGGAATAAAATCCCATTCGCTGCAGGACTGGCTAAAGTCATCTATTACAGAATACCTGTTTTCAATACCACTATGCCTGTACAGGAAATGCAATTTGCGCTTTTCTGTTTCATCCAGCCGGTAAATTGCCGACATAAAGTGCATTATATCGTTTTGCCTGTGGCAATATGCAGGTACCGCCGTTGCTATGGATATTATTGATGCCAATGTTTAATAATAAGTAGTGTTATAAAAGCCAGGTTTGTAAAGGTTGCTGCCAGCCAGTTCATACGCATGGTATGTTTAAAATCTGCCAGCGACGCATCTTTCCAAACCTGCAAAAACCATTTTATAAAATAAGTTATCACCGGTATAAAACAGGCCTGCAATACAAAAAAAGATTGCATTTGATTATTATAATTATAGTACGCAAACAACAGGCCGAAAGCCACAGTGTACATACAGGCACAAAAAATAAATGTACCCCGTTTACCCAGCAGCATACTTATGGTGGTAACGCCATCTTTTGCGTCTGCGGTATGCTGGTAAACTTGTGTAATTGGGTAGAAACCGCCTATTAAAAAGCACGCAGCCAGCACCCCCTGCCATGGAGCGCTGGTGAGCATTTGCGTTGAAGCGCCATAATACACTATAAAAAAAATTATGCCTCCCTGGTTAAATATTACGGTTAAATAACCTGCAACAGCGTACTTTTTAAGCCTGGTGCCCCGGTAGCTGTATAATCTTGAACACACAACATAAAAAACGAGTAACGCCGCAAACAGGGGTGATACCAGGACGGAGAGTATTATAGCTGCCGCATCCATAATAACAGTAACAATAAGCAGCTGGCGGGTTGGCTGTAAGGGCTTTGCAATGCCGCCAATACTGGTAGTATCCCTGTCCATATAGCTGTTATACCCATTACTTGAAGGGTACAGCAGGCAATGAATAATAAATAAGATGAATAATGCCCGCGGCCAGTTGACAGATGATACAAAGCTTAATGCAAACCAATAAACCGGCATTAAAAAGTAAGAAAAAGGAAAGCGAAGCAATTGTATTGTTGACTGCTGCAGCAAGTGTATATGTTTATACAGAAAAGATAGTGCTTTTATAACTGGCGTAATTGCTATTATTTACAAACACACTTATAAAACACATCTAACTGCCATAAGGTTGCCTGGCAGCCTTTTTATTCAGTGTTGTGTGTGGTGACCATGGGCAGTACTGTGCGGCACGGGCACTACGGGCACTTCTGCTCCCTCCGGTAAAGGAGGCTCTTTGGTTAAATCGCGCATATACTGCGTTTTAAGGTGATCGTAAAAAGAATGCCTGTCAATAACAACGGCAAAAATGCTGGCCAGCATACCTGCCAGCATAAGGTAAAAAATAACGCTGTGCCTGTCTGTCATTTCCAGCACAAGTATAGCTGACGTAAAGGGTGTTCTTGTAACACCTGTAAGAAACCCAACCATGCCGCAAAGAATAATAAGATTGGTGTTGCTTGCAGAAAGGTGCAGCCATTCTGACAAAAAAGCACCTATTGAGGCGCCGGCAGCAAGTGCAGGCGCAAATACACCACCCGCACCACCGGTTGTAAAACACAGCAGCGGGCCGCCTACACGCATAAAAGGCGTGTACCAGGCAACATGCTTATTGGAAGAGAACAGCGTAGTTGTCATAATTTCCTTACCAGACCAAAACATGCGTTCGCTTACAAAAATGCCCAGTACAGCTATTATAAGGCCGCATACAACAAGGTATAAAATATGATATGTTTCTTTTTTGAAAGTAGCTTTCCAGGCAAACAGCTTTAAAATAAGCTTACTCATACCGGCGCCGGCCAGCCCGCTTATTATGGCCACCAGTGCAACGGCGGCAAACATCCACCCGCCTGACACTCTTGTAATATTGGGGTAGCCAAGGTACAGGTAGGGGCCCATAAAACCCTGTGCCGTTAAGCCGGCAATTATTACCGCGGTAAACAGCGCTGTTTTAAAGTAGCTTATATGTGTTTTTGTTAATTCTTCCACGGCAAACACAATACCCCCCAGCGGTGTATTAAAAGCAGCAGCCAGCCCGGCAGCAGCCCCGGCGCTTATCATATTACGCTTTGAAATTTTAGGCCACCATTTGGGCAGCCAGTTATTAATAATGCGAAATACAGAGCCTGCAATTTGTATAGTTGGCCCTTCCCTGCCTATAATTGCGCCGCCAAGTACCATAACAAGGCTTGAGATCATTTTAACAATAATTACAGGTATACTCAGTAGCTTATTTATTTTTTCATTGTGTTTTGGTGTAGCCAGTTCCAGCGCGGCAGTAACCTGCGGAATGCCGCTGCCACGCGAATAGGGGGAAAATTTTACCACTACCCATCTTGCCAAAACCAAACACACAGGCGTTAGTATAAAAAAAAGCCAGGCTTTATGCTGGTACACGTAGTGCGATGTTTCTTCCACCATGGCAAATATGCGCGCATAAAAAACAGCCAGTAACCCGGTTAACAGCGATGCTACCCAAAAAGGAAGCGCCTGCAACAAATTAGTCTTCAATCTTTCATTTCTTATACTGTCAAACGAGTGTTTTAAGCGATTTCGCAATTTGCCGAATAATGCCATCGTGGTTTTTTTTATTAGAAAAAGGCTATCTAACAGGTATGCCGATGAAAGGTATTGGGCGCAAAGATAAGACTTAGGAGGGTTTATCGGCAAGGCAAACCGTTTTGCACCAGGCCGGCACGCGGCTGTAAATTTTAAAATTGCATGTTACCCCGCACATTTTCTTACTTTCATAGCACTAAATGAAATACCTGTAATATGGATAATGCAGCAATTGTTGTAGCAGGAAGCAGTAATACCGATATGGTGATAAAAACCGCACATTTGCCCGCACCCGGCGAAACAGTACTTGGGGGTTCATTTTTTATGAATGCAGGCGGCAAAGGCGCTAACCAGGCTGTTGCCGCAGCAAGACTGGGTGGTGACGTAACATTTATTGCAAAACTGGGAGATGATATTTTTGGTAAACAGGCATTACATTTATTTAACGATGAAGGTATAAAGACAGGCGGCATTGTGGTTGATACACAAAACCCATCTGGCATAGCGCTGATAACAGTTGACGGGAAAGGCGAGAACTGTATAGCTGTTGCCTCCGGCGCTAATGCTGCTTTGCTGCCAGCAGATATAAATGCTGTAGAAAATTTGATTGCTGGTGCAAACATTATTTTAATGCAGCTTGAAATACCCGTTGAAACGGTTGAGCATATAACCATGCTTGCCAAAAAGCATAATAAAAAGGTAGTACTTAACCCTGCACCGGCCTGTATGCTGGGTAACGCATTGCTAAAAAATATTGATATAATTACACCCAATCAAACAGAGGCAGAAGTATTAACCGGTATTGAGGTTACCGACCAAACCAGCGCATTAGCTGCCGCAATAGCCTTACAGGAAAAAGGAATTAACCAGGTAATTATTACTATGGGCGCGTATGGGGCACTGGTGCGCGATGGGAAAGCCTTTGATTTTATAAGAGCGCCAAAAGTTGATGCTGTTGACACAACCGCTGCCGGTGATGTGTTTAACGGAGCCCTGGCAGTGGCCTTATGCGAAGGGGTAAATATTTTTGAGGCGGCCGGTTTTGCCTGCAAGGCAGCGGCAATTTCTGTTACCAGGCTTGGCGCACAGGCTTCGGCGCCTTACAGGCACGAAATGCCCGGCAATATATAAAAGTAGCCTGCGCAACAGGCAACCGGAATCAAAATGAAAAAAGAGAGCCCAAAGCATTATTGAACTCTCTTAATGCTGTTTAGCGGGGGTTTACCACCTGCCGCTGTTGCTGTTGCTGTAAGAACGCCTTGCACCACCATTGTTGCCGGCTTTTTCTTCCTTGGGTTTGGCAACAGTTACGCGAATTGTCCTGCCTTCAACCTGGGCGCCATCCAGTTCCTGGATTGCTTTGCGGCCAGCTTCTTCATCAACCATTTCCACAAAACCAAAGCCGCGGCTTTTTTGTGTGAATTTGTCGGTGATTACTTTGGCAGATTTAATTTCGCCATACTCTTCAAAGAAACCCCTTAAGTCTTCATCTTCAACGTTGAAGCTGAGGTTTGAAACATAAATGTTCATGCTGATAATTGATTAAAAAAAATGATAAATGATCTGAGAAAAACACCGGAGTAAAGAAGACTGATTCGTTAGCAGAATTTGCGTAGCAGATAAGATCGTTCAATTTTCCTGGTTGTGTAAAACTCATAATGCGTCGCAAAGATACTTATTTACTGGCAAAATGCGAACGCTTATTTTAAATTCTTTGTTAACGAATAATGAATATATATTTTACGCAAATGTTATATACTACAGGCATGCTGTTATAAACAAAATATAAAAAATTAGTCATTATGTTTAAAGGAGTTATTTATAGCCTTTAGCAGGTATTCTTTTTTATCGCTGAAATATTCCCAAAACATTACTCCTGCAAGGCCGTTTTGCAGGGCGTACCTGCATTTGTCTTTAACTGATTCCTCATCGTCATAACTTACAAACACTTTTCTTGCGGTGTTAAATAAATAAGGCGCGTGGGCGGCTGTATCCCAAAATCTTACAAAGCCCCTTTTATTTACAAGGCTATCATTAATAAAAGTAAATCCTCCAACGGGCACACGCCTGGCGGCTTTACGGTTTAGCCCGTTATTATCGGTACTGCGCATTTCAATGGCATGGCCATAAAAAGCAATGCCCACCACAAGCTTTTTGGCAGGCACACCCGCAGCTTCAAAAAGTTGCACCCCCAGTGAAACCGAACGTTGTTTTGGCGCGCCGGGTGATGGATATAAATTGGTATGGTGTATGGCAACGGTATCTTTTACATCCGTAAAATCATACGTCATCAGGTTAATAAAGTCAACATATTGCTGTACCATGCCCATATCCGTATGCGCTAAAAATTCATCTGAAACACCTGCCGCCAGCGATACCAGGTATTTTTTGTGCATAATCTTGCTTAAACTGTCAAGGCTGCTTCGTATATCTCTGAACATTAATGTATAGTTTGCCCTGTCTTCAGGCCTGTACACATTACTGTCGCCTTGCATGCCGGGGTATTCCCAGTCTATATCAATACCATCAAGTTTGTATTTGGCAACAATAGCCACGGCGCTTTCTGCAAATTTTTTGCGGGAGGTATCCGACAGTACCGCATCAGAAAAATGTTTGCTCCATGTCCATCCCCCGATAGAAATTAAGATTTTTAGCGCAGGGTTTTTGCCTTTCAGGGCCACCAGCTTTTTTAGGTTGCCATCATCAGTTTTATTATGAAGCCAGGCACGGTTATCCTTAATATCCACAAAAGCATAATTAATATGGGTGAGTCTTTCAACATCAATAGAATCAGTATGGATATTACCGCGATACCCGCCTACATACCCAATTACAACCGGTTTTGTTTTTGCGGCCGGTGTTTTATAAACAACAGCGTATGCAGCTTGTTGCTTTTTGGTGGTTAATAATAAAAAAAGCAGTAACATTATACCACCAATAGCAACTGCAATTGCCATATTTTTATGCTTCATACATTAACGGCTTTCTGTTTTAAAAAGGATTTTATATACCGGCAAGGCAGTATAAAATTATCACCACATGCAATATAACAAATTAACCAACCGCAGGGTGCTGTCAATTGATGCGCTGCGGGGTATTACTATTTTGGTAATGGTATTTGTAAATGAACTTGCCGGCGCGGATGACATACCGCGCTGGATGAAACACATGCACGCCGACGAGGATGCCATGAGTTTTGTAGATGTTGTATTTCCCGGTTTTTTGTTTATTGTGGGCATGTCAATACCATTTGCCATTAACGGCAGGCTTGCAAAAGGCAGTAATTTCTGGCAACTGCAATGGCATATTTTATTTCGCACGCTTGGCTTGCTGGTACTTGGCGTTTTTATGGTAAATGCAGAGGGCGGTTACAGCGAAGAACTGATGGGGATGTCAATTAACCTGTGGGGAGTGCTTTTTTTAATTGCAGCAGTGCTTGTATGGAAAGTTTATTACAGCAACAATAAAAATTACGCATACGTTCTAAAAGCAGCAGGGGTAGTTATGCTTGCCATCCTGGCTTTTATTTATAAAACAAAAACGGGAGGGCATATTGTGCCCCGCTGGTGGGGCATACTGGGCCTTATAGGATGGGCTTATTTATACTCCTGCATTTTTTACCAGTTGCTAAAAGGCAATAAATATTTGCTGCTGCTGGTGGTAGCCATTTGTTCGGCATGGTATGGCATAGCCAAAACTGAGGTTGTGCAAAACACAACCTTTTTGCATTTTATACCTGCGCAGGCCGGTAACGCAGCCCACACCTCAATAGTGTTGTGCGGCATGATAGTAAGCCTTATTTTTTTTGATGAAACAAGGCAGGCAGGCATACAAGCAAGATACCTGCAGGCGTTTGTGTTTACCATACTGGTGTTTGCAGCGGGGTATTTTTTAAGACCATACTATTTTATATCAAAAATTCATGCAACGCCCACCTGGTGCCTGTACAGCGCAGGTTTTATGACGATAATTTTTGCCTTTTTATACTGGCTTACTGACATTAAGCATGTGCAGGGCTGGACAGCGTTTTTTAAACCTGCTGCAGCCAACCCGTTGCTTACTTATATAATACCCGATTTTATTTATTACTTCACGGGCCTTATTGGCATAAGTTTATTTCCAGGCAGCCTGGATCGCGGGTGGATGGGCATGCTGTGGTCTGCATTTTTTGCAATAGCGGTAATGGGCATCGCCAGGCTGTTAAGCAAGGCCAGGCTAAGGTTACAATTATGAGTCGTTAACAATATGCCTTGTCCTGTAGTAATGCATGTCCTGCACCATCTGCCGCGTGAGCAAGTCAATTTTATCCAGTTCTGCCTGCACCATGGCAACCATGCTTTTAATATCATCTATCCCCATCTCTTCCAATAATACAAGGGATATAAGTGCCTGCATATTTGACAGTGGCTGGCGTATTTTATGAGAAACCGTAAAGGCAGCATCTGTAAGTGTAAACTCTGTTTCTCTGCTGCTTGATATTAAAAGCCCCAGTGACAGAAATTCCATGGCGTACTGCTGTTTATTAAGTATGGGTACAATTACTGCATCTACCCAATATAATTCACCTGATTTGCTTTTATTTTTTATTTCTCCTTTCCAGGTATTGCCGCCAAGCACAAGATTCCACATATCAAAAAAGAAGGCCTGGCCGTGATAGCCCGAATTTACAATACTATGATTTTTGCCTACCAGTTCTGACTCCGTGTACTGGGAAACTTCGCAGAACTTTTTATTTGCAGACAATATTATACCCTGCCGGTCGGTAACAGTCACAAGCAGGTTTAAATCAATTGCCCGCTCAAAAGCAAGCAAACGGCCTAAACGGCCGCGAAGCGTGGGTGGTTTCATTTTTTGAGACCGGTTGTTATAGTGATATTCATTTAAATA
>DASZUX010000608.1:0-3136 GCA_035547455.1 Chitinophagaceae bacterium | reverse complement strand
CGACTGGTCAAATTCGTAACTAACGCTTACATCATCCGGCAACAGGCTCTTCATTTCTGGCAGCTTAGCTTTCAACCCCTGTACTACATCCCACGTAGAAGCATCCGCCGTTTTTACCACAGGCATATATACAGAGCGTTTGCCGTTTACAAGGGCATAATCTACTGTAACGTCCGACGCGTCTTCCACCTTTGCCACATCTCTTATAAAAACAGTATTGTTGTCTTTTGTTTTTATTGATATACTTCCAAAGTCTGACACTTTATCTTCCAGCGAGTTAAGGTTAGTAACATACATAATGCTGTCAACCCTAAGGTTACCGGAAGGGGTCATCTGGTTATTTTTTGCTACTGCTTCCACGATTTCGTCGGGCGAAATATTATAGCTGCGCAGTTTTTCAGGGTCGGCATTGATGATAACCGACCTTGAGTTGGCGCCAAACGCCGGCGGTGCAGATAGCCCGCGTACTGTTGCAAAAAGCGGCCGTATTCTTGTTGATACAAGGTCATATATCTCTTTCAGAGACTTTGTTTTACTCCTGAATACCAGTTCGCCTACCGGCAGAGACGATGCGTCAAATCTTATTACCTGGGGCGGTAAAGCACCTGGCGGAAAAAACTTCATTACCCTGCTTACCTGTAATGCCACCTGTGCTGAAGCTTCGGCCATGTCCGTACCTTCATAAAAGGCTAATTTTATAAGTGTTAATCCCTGTATGTTTTTGCTTTCAATGGTTTTTACACCGTTGATGTACAAAAACTGGTCTTGCATACGGGTAGAAAAGAATCCTTCCATCTGCTGGGGCGACATACCTCCGTAAGATTCAATAACGTAAATAGTTGGCAGGTTAAGCGACGGAAAAATATCTATCGGGATTTTTGTTATAGAAAGTATGGAGAATATTAAAAGCCCCATAAATAAAACCAGTACGGTAACAGGCCTTTTTAATGCTGCTTTTACCATGTTAATTATTTTATTGATTGAATAAACAAATCAAGATTACCTGTGGCAGCTACCTTGTCAAGATTGGCCAAATACCAGTCGCTTAAAGTTTGCACATAATCTGTTTGCGACCTGTACAACACAAACGATGCATTGGTTAAATCAACCAGGTTAATAATACCTGCTTTGTACTGCGCAGTTTTCTGGTCGTAGCTGTCCTGCGCCGCATTAATTTGTACGGGTATTTCCTGCAGGTTATTAAATGCTGTACGTATTGCTTCATCTGCACGGCTGGCAATATCCTTTAATTCAAGCCTTTGCTGCTGCAGGGCGTTGTCGGATGCAATAGTCTGGTAATGAGCTACCGCAAGGTTGTCTTTTTTATGTATGCCGCTGAATAAGTCGTACGATATGGTAACCCCCGCCATATAGTTCATGCGCTGGTAGCCCAGGCCCGTGGCAAGCGATTTATAATCGTTATTAGCGTCAATGCTTGAGCCTCTTATCCATAAATCGCCTGCCAAAAATATTTTGGGCAGGTAACTTTTTTTAACGAGGTTTTCTGTTGACTGATACAGCAGCTTCTGTTTTTCGTAATAATCGGTAAGCGGGTTATTGGTGCTGTCAAAAACACCCGCCCCTATGTTCATTGACGAAAGGTAGTTTTTTGTAATGCTGGTATCAATAATAATGGCATTGGCAGGCAGTCCGCTAAGGTACGACAATTGTTGCTGTACCTGCTTTAGCTGTCCCAGCGTTTGATTATAAGTAATACGTGTTTTAGACAATTCGGCCAGCGCCAGCGATGAATCGGCGCCGGGTTTTATACCGCTTAAAGTAACAGCCTGTATTACCTTGTAAACATCTTCATAACGTTTAACATTCTGCCGGTCAACTTCAAGCTGGTATTGGTCTTTAACAAGGGCAAAATACAGTTTGGCAACCTGCCATGTAAGTGTGTAATCTTCCCGTGCCAAATCAGTAACACTCAGGTTCCTGTCGGCCTCTGCATTATTAACAGCCGCTTTTTTATAGCCAAAATCCGCAAGGTCGTACTGGCTGTACAGTACGCCTATATTACCGGTTGCGGCCTGGTAGTTATTGGAGGTACGTATGCCGCCCGAAGTGGATGGTATGATACCCAGCGACCAATATGATCCAGGCAAAGAGTTATCGCTGTTTATTGAAATTTCATCAGCCGCTATGGCAGATGGTAAAAATGAGTTACGCACAAATTTTACCTGAGCATCGGCACTATTAATAAGTGCCTTTTTTTCAGCAAGTGCGGGCAAATGCGCTCTTGCTGAATCTATAATGGCCTGTAACGGCATAGCCGTACTTTGGGCAAAAACATGCAATGGCAGTAAACACAATGTGCTATACATTATGCATACAGCAATTCTTCTGTAAGAAAAAATCATAGTTTATTTAATTTGATCAGTAACTAATAAATAGCCGGGGACGATCAAATAAAAGGAGGGCCGCGAAGTGGTGTTGTATAAGCAACCCGTGAAAAAAAATATACAGGGGGTGTACACCATTTTGCCTGTTTAATAACCTGGCAAACAGGCATCAATATTTCACCCGGCATTATAGCCTGCGTGGTAACAAGCTGGTATCTTTTACTAAGCTTTAAATGATTAACATTTTTTTTGCCGGCTTTATTTGCATATAAAAAGGCATGCCTGGTACCTGCCGGCGGAGCTTTATGATGGGCAGAAGGAGAAAAGCTGTTATCATTAGCGCAGTAAATAAACTCGCTTTGTGCCTGCACAAAAAAGAATATGCCAAGCACAGCCACAAGTATAGCCTTAAACAAAACCGCTTTTGTTTTTACTTTTTTCTGCACGGCGCGAAATTATCGCAAAAAGCTTATATAAAATTTTAATGTAAGTAAAGGAATGTATAAAGTTACAATACCCCCGTTAGTGCCAACAATAGTAACTTTGCCGGAAAATTTATAGTTTGATAGAAAAAAAACAAATAATAAACACACAGGAAAAGGCAGTATTGGTTGGATTGATACAGAAAGACCAGACTGATGAACAGGTAAAGGAATACATGGACGAACTGGCTTTTTTGGCCGAAACAGCCGGGGCTGCCACAGCTAAAAGGTTTATACAAAAAATGCAGCATCCCGACAGCCGGACTTTTGTAGGCAAAGGAAAGCTGGAAGAAATAAGAGACTATGTGC
>DASZUX010000607.1:0-5181 GCA_035547455.1 Chitinophagaceae bacterium | reverse complement strand
GTATGTGTTCTTCATTTGCAGCAATAAGGTGGATGGATGCACTATCAGTTGAATGATCTTTTACCAGGCTCCATCCTTCAGGAGTTGACTTATTATCTTTAAATATCCTGTTGCGAATCAACTCCGCATACAAGCCCCCATCGTAGGAATGATTGATCTCTTCGGTCATCAAACCGTATAATGTCGGGCTTACGTTTGCGCCTGGCTGGTTAACATGTAAAGTGATCGCAGGCGTTTGCGCCCCCACCTTTACAAACGGCAACAGAAGCATCAGTGCTAAAAAAATAAGGCTCGTTTTTTTCATTTGAATTGGTTTACCAAGATAAGTTGATTGAATAGCTATTGTTCGGCAGAAATATTTTTGCTTATATGGAAGTAATCAAAATCAGCAAAACCGCCGGTTTGTTTTGTTGCATAATTGAATAACCCGAAACGGTAACCCATAAAGTGGGGAAGCGTATATTTCATCTTCAGTACGGGGCCAATTGGCCGCCATATTTTACCATCAAGGCTGTAATAAAAACGGGCGATATCTGTAAGTTTCCTGAAATCGCAGGATGCTTTAAACCATACAGTGTTTTGATTTAGCAATACGGGATCACCGTTGCCCGGAAGACCTGGTACCGCGTTTTCAGTCACTATATATTTTTGACCGTTTTTTACCTGAACCCCTGCCAGTCCATACAGCTTCTGCAACAACGCCAATCCGGCAAAGTCACCTTCTTTCATGCCGCTAACATCAAGCTTGATTGCACCGGAGCAAACCGGGCCGATGGTACGTTGTGTAAGCGTATTACGGGCCAGTAGAAAGGATGTGTCAAGGCGCCCTGTACTAAGACGCAGAAACCCTTTTCTCTGCGTGACGGACCATAGGTTATTATCAGGGTTATGGTTCCATTGCCATACCATTGGCAGTGCCGGGTTCCCTTTCCTGCGGCTAAATTCGTCAGACGATACAAGGCCTGGTATAAGGCCCTTGCTGCCTTGCAGATCAATCGTATCGGGTACGCGGCCATTATAACCCAATACGGGCCAGCCATCCTCCCAGGTAACAGGCACCAGCCACGGTATACGGCCCACAGCGCCGTTATCACGAAAGAGATAAGCATACCATTTACCTCCAGGAGTGTTTACCAGCCCTCCCTGTGCAATGCCCCTGTCCGCCAGGGCTACTTTACCCTCCCATGGGCCTGTTATCTTATCAGCCCGGTGTACAATAACGGTGCGCATGCCGCCTTTTGGCCACGCAATATTAAACAGGTAGTATTTGCCGTTTATTTTAAACAACTGCGATCCTTCTGCACCCAGCCCTATATTAGGGCCTGCGGGGGCGCTGGCATTGTCTATCAGCACCTCGTCAAGACCACCCGGCTTAATGCCTGAAGCATCTTCATCCAGTTCTACAATTTTCAATTTGCCATTACCATAAACAAGGTAAACCCGACCATCGTCATCAAAAAAAAGTGAATGATCATGAAATGCCGGTCGAAAGCTAACCTCCTTCCAGTGGCCTTTTTCAATACTCCTGGTAGTAAATATATAGGTCTTCCCGGTTGTTTGAGAAAACGTTGTAACATAAAATAAGCCATTATGGTAACGCAGGGAACTGGCCCATGAACCGCGGCCATAAGCACTTTTGCCATTGGTCAAATTTAATTCGTCCATGTTAGCAAGTGTGTCGTATGCATAACTAACAATAGTCCAATTTACCAGGTCTGTTGAACGCATGATGGGCAAACCGGGGCTCATGTGCATGGTAGTGCTGCTCATATAATAATTGTTGCCCACCCTGATAATGGACATGTCCGGCACGTCTGCATAAACCACCGGGTTTACAGCTTTCTGTGCCGCAATTTTTATAGTATTCGCGCAAAGCATAAACAGCATTATTATCAACCGGGAGCAATCTTGCTTTCTCATGGTTTTTGTTTTGTTTTGAGAATGGCATAAAAAGCGGCCTTAGGCTTGTTCTGCCGGTCAAACGGAAGGGGATAATTAGTTCTGCCATGCACCGGCCAGTTATTCAGCCAGGACTGCCGGTCATTCACTCCCCAAAAGGTTATGCGGCCTACACTGGATTTGTATTTAAGAAACAAGCGAAAAAGGCCTGCATAAGCATCTGCCAGTTTAACCTGCATTGAATCAGGAAGCCCATTTGCAAAAGGGTTTGACTGTTTGCTGTAAAGAGCCTGCTGGTTAATGTCAGCGCCGGCAAGGTGCGGGGGATCAGGAAGCACACTGATGTCCAGTTCGGTAAACATTACCTTGACGCCCAGCGATGAAAATGCCTTTATACTTGCCTCAATTTCCTGCAACGGCAAATGATATATGTTCCAGTGGCCCTGTATGCCAACCCCGTCAATTCTCACACCTGCCTTTTGAATATTTCTAACAAGGGCAATAGCGCCCTCTCTTTTTTGTGGCTGCTCAATATTGTAATCATTATAGTAAAGTTTGGTATGCGGCGCTGCTGCCTGTGCAAGCCGGAAGGCTTCTGTAACGTAGCCATCTCCTAATTTTTGGCGGAATATCGTGTTGCGCAGGCTGCCGTCCTCATTTAATGCTTCATTCACCACATCCCATGAGTATACCTTGCCGTCATACCTGCCTGCAACTGTATTAATATGGTTAATAAAATATTGCCTTACTGAGTCTGCATCCTGCATCCTCCGCATAAAACCAGGCAGTTGGCTATGCCAAATTAAACAATGAGCATTTACAGCCAGTTTGTTAGCCGCGGCAAATGCTACCAGGCTATCCGCCTCACCAAAATTATAATTACTCCATCCCGGCTGTATAATACCTGCCTTCATGCAGTTTTCAGGTGTTACTGCATTAAACTGTTGCGTTAAAAGCGCAGCAGCAGCGGTATCTTTTTCTTCAAACTGGGCGGTATTTACAGCAGCGCCAATCATAAAGTCACCTGCAAATGCCTGGCTTAGTGTGGTGTGCAGCGGTGCGGCATGTTTTAATGTAACACAGCTTCCAAACACCATCAACAACCAACCCGCGGTAAACAATCTTACGTTGGTCATGTTTACAATTTTTTATCAAGTGGTTTAAATAACAACTGCGAAAACATATATAACCCGTCTTTCCACACCTTAAAATCATGTACGCCGGGTTCGATATAGTAAATGTGCGGAACGTTTTTATGCAAAAGGTACTCGTGTGTGCGCCTGCTAAACGACAGCAGGCCATCATTCGCGCCGCAGGAGATCCACAAAAGCTTTAGTTTATCCGCAGCTGCCTGCAGGTCAGGCAACAGTTCTTCAGGCCGTTTGGTATTTGGCGCAGCAGAAAACGCACCAATCCACTCAAACTTATCCAGGTGGCCCAGGCCAAAGTTGAGCGACTGCCCGCCACCCATTGACAAGCCAGCTATTGCGCGTTGTTCCGGGCTGGTAAACGCGGGGTAATGTTTTTCAATATAAGGTATAAGGTCATTCAGCAGGTCCTGTTCAAATGTTGCAAAAGCTTTCACTTTAGCGCTGTCAAAAATATTACCTGTAGCACGGTCATCTTTCATAGCACGGCCATTGGGCATCACCACTATCATTGGGGCTATTTTCTTTTCCGCATACAAATTGTCTAAGATTGCATCCGGCCGTCCACCATTAAGCCATTCCTTTTCATCACCGCCAATGCCATGCAACAGGTAGAGTACGGGGTATTGTTGCTTTTTTGTGTAACCCGGCGGCAAATAAACCAGGGCTTTCCGGTTAACCCCAACCGTTTTAGACGGGTAGGATATTGTGTCTATAATTCCATGAGTGATATTATTGTACAGGGAATCAAAACCCGGGGCCGGGCGGCGCATAGCTTGCTCCACAGCTCCATCTTGTGCAAGCAGCGGTTGCATGGCTGCCGCATAACGCCGGCCTAATTCCCGGTAACCCGCTGCATCAAAATGAAGATGATCAGGACCTGCCGTACAGCCCGCCGAGGAAATAACACGGGCGGTAGTAATTACTTCCGGCAGCCGGTCAATAATATTATTCATGCCTGCGCATACGCCCCCCTGGTCTGCGTTCACAACCTCACCGGCCAACAGGGGCACGGCAGCAGCGTCCAGTTGCAGGTCTTTCAGCAAACTGTTATATACGGTCTTTACTTTAACAGGCCAGGTACTGTCATTGGTGTTCGATTCGCCCTGGTGCAACAGGATTCCTTTTATCACACCATCTTTTTGGGCACGACTCGCTATCTCCACCAACCTCTCATAAGGGTTACCGCCGTATGATGCTATAATGTTCTTCATCCAGCCCGGAGCGGCTGCCGCATAAGAAGGAAAGCTGTCTTTTTCAAAAAGCTCTATTTTACAACCTGCTACAGCTACATGAACTATACCGATCTTAATACCTGCAGGAAGCGTTGCAAGCAGTGTTCGTCCAAAATAATCTACCGGTGTCAACCCGGTATTACAGCGGCATAAAGGCGGTGTAGCAGTGTACCAATTTCCTCTTTTCCTGTTTAGTCCGGGGCAATCTACAGCTTCCATCACCTTGAAGCGGCTATCGGTCACGGTATCCTGTTGCCCATATTTCGCATTGCCCTCCATATTAGATTGGCCAAAACAAAGAAATATGTAAAATTTCTGGTCCTGGCTGAAAGCCATACTTGTTAAGAGTATGTTTGTAAAAACAAGCAGTAATATTTTTTTGCGGCAGCGGGCAAATGTATTTTTCATACAACAAGGCTTTTTTATTATTTGTCAATATGACTTTTATTATTACGGCTAAAATTATTGCGGTCTGCTCACAGACCGCCTTGAGGTTTAGCAACACTAATATAACGCTAAAATATTCAGTTTTGCAACCGATTGCATAAATTTCGGTAAATAATCACTTTTTATGAGGAAATAATTTTGTCTTTACCTATTTAATTGTCAAATTTACACTTACCGCGAAGGCCTTGCCATATTCTTTCATACAAACTATTTGTGCGGTAATGGGTTAACGGGACTGTGTACCATAAAGATATTCTTATGAATAAAATATTTTTTTTATCAGCAATATTGATAATAAGCCTTGTTGTGGAGGTACCCGGGCAGGCGCCTGCTTCCCTTAAGCTTTGGTACAGGCAACCGGCAGGTGATGTATGGGAAAATGCGCTGCCCATAGGGAATGGCCGGCTTGGCGCTATGATATATGGAAATACGGATGCCGAAACCGTGCAGTT
>DASZUX010000606.1:0-19322 GCA_035547455.1 Chitinophagaceae bacterium | reverse complement strand
GTACTAATAAAGGTCATATAACTTATTAACTTCTTAAAAGCTATAATCATGTCAGAAAAAATATGGCTTTCCTCACCCCATATGGGCAAGCGCGAAATGGCGTATGTGCAAAATGCATTCAATTCAAACTGGATAGCGCCCGTTGGCCCACATATACAGGGCTTTGAACAGGAC
This sequence comes from Chitinophagaceae bacterium, assembly GCA_035547455.1. GTDB lineage: Bacteria > Bacteroidota > Bacteroidia > Chitinophagales > Chitinophagaceae > JABDFW01. The sequence continues at coordinate 19,148 of DASZUX010000606.1, read as the reverse complement.
TTGCAGGATTTTGTGGGCCACGACATACATGCAGCAGCGGTTAGCTCAGGAACTGCGGCCTTGCACCTTGCGCTTATTGTGCTTAACGTAAAACCGGGTGATGAGGTAATTTGCCAGTCTATGACATTTTCGGCGTCAGCAAACCCGATTGTATATGTAGGTGCAACCCCGGTGTTTGTTGATAGCGAGGACAAAACATGGAACATGTCTCCTGAGTACCTTGAGCTGGCAATACAGGAGAGGCAAAAACTTGGTAAAAGAATTAAGGCCATTATAGTGGTGCATTTATACGGCATGCCTGCACAAATGGATAAAATTATGGCCATCAGCCGAAAATACCAGATACCTGTTATAGAAGATGCCGCGGAAGCACTTGGTTCAAAATTTAAGTACCGGTATCTCGGCACGTTTGGCGACCTGGGGATATTTTCATTTAATGGAAATAAGATAATCACTACATCATCCGGCGGCGCGTTAATATCCCGCAATGAAAACCTTATTGCCAAAGCCCGCTTTCTTGCAACGCAGGCACAGGACCCAGCCCCGCATTACCAACATTCACAAATAGGGTATAACTACCGCATGAGTAATATTTGTGCAGGCATTGGCCGCGGGCAAATGGAAGTACTGCGATTGAGAATAAGGCAGCGCCGGAATAATTTTAAGTTTTACGAAAAATACTTTTCACATATTAAAGAAATAACCCTTCAAAAAGAACCGAATGATGATTACTTTTCCAACCACTGGCTAACTGCTTTAACGGTTAGCGGCGATAGCTTTACTGCAGAAGATATACGGCTATCGCTTTTAAATGAAAATATTGATTGCCGCCCTCTCTGGAAACCCATGCATATTCAACCCATCTTCCAGAACATGCCATATTATGGCGGCGATACCAGCGAAAGATTGTTTAATACGGGGTTGTGTATTCCATCGGGGTCAAATTTATTGCGCGAGCATTTGGAAAGAGTTGCACACAACATCATATCCGCTGTTGAAGCTGCGCAAACTGTTTAGCTGTTTGGTAACCTGCTATTCGTGCGTTTGAAACTTACTTACCCTTCTTATTTAAAATAACAATAATGCAAAAGATATTATTGAATTCGAAAGCCATACCCCGGTGGATAATAATGATAAGTGATTTATGTGTTAATTGCAGCTCATTTGCTTTTTCATACTTTATTACAAAAAATTTTGAGTTTACAGAAATACTGAGAGGGCATTTTTTTATATATACCTCATTTTATTTCATTATTTCGGGGCCGGTATTCTATTTTTTTCATGTGCATAATGGATTGATAAGATATTCAAACAGCCATGACATCCTTAAAATTTTTGGGGCAGTATTTGTCTGCAGCATGGCGTATCTCCTGGCTTCTCAATTATTTATTACAGGGTTCCTAAAAATAGATTCTTTAAACACCGAGGAAGCTTTGCTGATTAATTTTTTTATTGATTCGTCAATCCTGATAATGGTTCGCATTGCAGGTAAGGAAGTATATTATGCAAAACGCAGCTCTAAAGCAACAGTTGAAAAAATAGCCATATTTGGTGCCGGTGACGATGCCGTATTTTTAAAGCAGGCAATCGAGTCAGGTGAAAACAGTAACTTTTTTGTAGAAGGGTTTATTGAAATAAGATCAGACAAGATTAACACTTATATCCACCAGAAGAAAGTATATCATCTCAAAGAGCTTGCCGCGTTAAAGGCCAGGAAGGGTGTAGGGAAACTGCTGATGGTTGACGGGAACAATAGTCTCGAGGACAAAAGGCTTGTGATTGATTTCTGCATAAAACACGGAATTAAAGTTTTAGCAGTCCCTCCAACTAAACAATGGATATATGGAAAGCTTAATTTACGGCAAATAAGAGAAATAAAAATTGAGGACCTCCTGCAACGGGAACCCATTGTGATGAACAACCGCTATATATCAGAGGAGTTATTACAAAAGAAAATATTGGTAACAGGTGCTGCCGGGTCAATAGGCTCAGAAATAGTAAGGCAAGTTTTGTCATATCATCCTGCAATGGTGATATTATGTGACCAGGCAGAGTCGGCTTTGCACAATATACAATTAGAGATTGAAGAAAAATATCCGGGGATGGTTATTAAAATATTTATTGCAAACGTAAGGGACAAGTTTCGCATGCAAATACTTTTTAAGAACTATCAGCCGGATATTATTTTTCATGCAGCAGCATACAAACACGTTCCTATGATGGAACATCACCCCTGCGAGGCAATTTTGACAAACGTACTGGGCACTAAAATTGTTGCAGATCTTGCTATTCAATATAGTGTAAGCAAATTTGTAATGATCTCTACTGATAAGGCTGTTAATCCTTCGAATGTTATGGGCACCTCAAAAAGAATTGCAGAAATGTATGTGCAATCCTTAAATAATGATAACAGCATGGACGGGGAGCAAAATAATTATCATGATAGGGATGCTAAAGTGCACAAGTATAAGCCGATGCGTGAGCCTGGTTGTACTAAATTTATTACTACGCGCTTTGGAAATGTTTTAGGATCTAATGGTTCGGTAATTCCGAGGTTCAATGAACAAATTCAAAAGGGCGGACCTGTTACAGTTACTGATGCCGAAATCACCAGGTTTTTTATGACTATACCTGAGGCCGTTCAGCTTGTTTTGGAGGCGGCTGCGATGGGCGTTGGAGGTGAGATATTTGTTTTTGACATGGGGAAGCCTGTTAAAATAGTTGACCTTGCAAAAAAAATGATACAACTGGCCGGGTATATACCAGGTGAAGAAATTAAAATTGTATTTACAGGGTTACGCCCGGGCGAAAAACTTTATGAAGAACTGCTCAGCAAGGCAGAAACAACATTGCCTACGCACCACGAGAAAATTAAGGTGGCGAAGGTTGTGCCGGCAACGGTTGGTATGCGCAATGAAATTGAAAGGCTAATTACTTTAAGCATGCGGGCAGAAAATGAAGAGGTTGTAAAAAAGATGAAAGTGCTGGTGCCGGAGTTTGTTAGCAAAAACTCTAAATATGAGGCATTGGATACTATCACTGACATACGCCTGGTAGCTGTTAGCAGCGCTAAGCTTTTGCAGAACCACTAGAATTTTTTTTTGGATAAATGACTAATTCAAACAAGGCTTGTTAAACTATGGCCCCTTTATTTGAATGTGAGTTGGAGTATTTGCCACACTCGCACTTGATGCAGATATATTCGGGATTTTTTGAGCTTGCACGAAAAGGTGTTATCAAGTTAAAAGTAACACCCATAAAAAGTACCAGTGAAAGTATACCAATTACAAACGTAAGGATTAATAAAAAATATACCGCGGTATATGATGCCCTGGATGGATTGACCTGGATTTATGGCGATGAAGCTGCTAACCTGGAGCATTTCGGCAAAACATATAATGTTGACTTTTATTTTAAAAGAAGTTTTGCTAATGTTTTACCTGGTTATGCCCATGAGAAGTGCAGGGTTTTTCCATTAGGGTTAAACTATAATGTTCAACCTGAAAAAGATATTTTTTCGCTGGTGCCCTCGGCCGCTGAAAAAATTAAATATATCCTTAAACGCTATCGGCTGTTCAGAGGGTTTTCCGACGCCCGGTTTTTTTATGCTAAGGATTTTGAACATTACCCATTGCCGGGTAATAAAAGCAGGGTATTGTTTATCACAAGGCTCTGGGACCCTGCCGAAGCTAAATCTGAACGGTCAGAGCATTTCCGGGCTTGTATAAATAATGCAAGGGTAGCCAGCATAGAGGCCTGTAAAAAAAAATATGGGGCATTATTTACAGGAGGTTTGGAGAAAAATAATTTTAGTGTAACAACCTTTCCGTCACTTGTATTACCGGAAGAATTAACCCGAAAGGAACAATATCTTCAGGCCATTAAAAATCACACTATCTGCATAGCAACCACCGGGCTGCATCATTCAATTGGCTGGAAGTTTGCTGAGTATGTTGCTGCATCCCGCGCCATTGTAACGGAACCTTTACAGTTCGAATTGCCTGGTAATTTTGGTGAAGCAGTTAATTACCTGTCTTTTAAAGGAACCGAGAATTTAATAGAGCAAATTGATTTTTTGCTTACCAATAGAAGCTTTACCCGGCAGATGATGCAGAACAATTTTCAGTATTATAATAATTATGTTAACCCTGAAAGGCTTGTGTTAAATACACTATTGAAAATAGCGGACGAAACGTTGCGATCCTAATTTTTCTCACGGCAAGCCTGCCTTCATATATTGATAATGTTGTGATTAAAGGAAATAATAGAAAAATGCATATCGCGATAGCGTTTGATGAAAATTACCTAACACCCGTGTACGCGCTGGTAACATCAATTTTCCTCAATAACAAGGATGAGGTAATTAATATTCATGCTATTGCCACAGGAATAACTGAGGCGGAAAAAGAAGAGCTGGTTGCTTACGTAAAAACGTATAATGGTGCAATTAACTTTTATAAGCTCGATAAGAGTATTTTGGATGGGTTCGCTGTTCCTGAAAATTCCTATTTTACAATAGCGGCATATTACAGAATTTTTTTTCCTTTACTTGTACCCAGCGAAGTTGAAAAGCTTTTATACCTCGATTCAGACATAATTGTAATTGGTAATTTAAGAAGCTTATACGAAACGGAAATTGGCAAAAAGCCTGTTGGTGCAAAGCTTGAATTGTTGGGAAAGCCAAGACCAGACTTGGGAATTTACCGGACAGACACATATTTTAATTCCGGTGTGTTGCTTTTCAACAACCGGGAATGGAAGCATCAAAATATAGCTGAAAAAGCCTCACAATTCATCAGGGATTTCCCGGAAAGGATGAAATGCGTGGACCAGGATGCCTTAAATGCCGTACTGGTTGAAAATTGGTTTAGGATAGACGATCGCTACAACGTGCTGTACCAGGATGTGCCTAAAAATTTGTCAGCCAGTAATTTAAAAAGTTACTTAAGTGATAAAGTAGTGATACACTTTTCCATGGGTGAGCATAAGCCGTGGATGATTTTGGGAAAAAACAGGCTTCGTCACCTATATCACTATTATTTAAAAAGATCGCCAAGATTCAGCGAAAAAAAATATTCTGACTTCAAATTATCATCCCGCTGCATTTACAACTATTCCAAAATTCGTTTAAGTGAGTTGCTGCAGAACTATCCATTGCTTTTTAGCCTGATAAAAAAGGCAAAATCACCCTTTGCCACAAAGGCACAAAAGAAATTTAAAGCAACTGCAAGGTAACTGCAGGATAAGGTTAGGCTGAACTAATCATCGTTTAAGTAAAATATTATGAGAAGAAATCTTAATGACTGCCTGAAAGAACGGGAAAATAATTTTGATTTAATCAGGCTGCTTGCCGCTATAGCCGTGATTTTCTCTCACTCTTACGACCTGACACCTGGTGGACAAGAGCCTATACGCCTGTTTTCCAATGGTGGCGGCACACTTGGAGGAATAAGTGTATGTGTTTTTTTTGTAATAAGCGGGCTGCTGATTACAAAAAGTTTTGCTACTTCTAAAAACCTGGTTCAATATTTTTCAGCACGCGCATTGCGAATTTATCCTGCGCTTATAGTTGTAATACTTACTACTGCTTTTATTATCGGCCCATTGTTCACCACACTGCCACTGAAACAATATTTCGCATCAGGGCAAACCTGGTTATATTTAACAAATATTCCTGCATTACGCATAAGGCAAAGCCTGCCCGGTTTGTTTGAGTACAATTTTTATGGAAACCCCGTTAACGGCAGCCTTTGGACCTTGCCCCATGAAATACTCTGTTATCTTATAGTAGCATGCATCGGTTGCCTGGTGTTAAAAAATAAATTTCAATTCCTGGTTACAGCTTTTATAGTTATAGCAATAGTATTTTTTAATGCCCATATTTTTTTAACTTTTAAATTTTTAAATAACTTAATATTCTTTTTGTGCGGGTCGGTAATGTATTTGTGCAGGAAGAAAATAAAACTTAGCTATACCGTAGCTGGTATTTGTTTTGTCGCCTACCTGTTTGCTATAAGATTCGTTCATGGCAGTATATTTCCCGTTTTTATATATGGTGCACTATTAAGTTATATAACCGTAACAATTGCATTTGCTAATATAGGAGCTTTAAAAGTTATTACCAGCAAGGGAGACTTTTCCTACGGAATTTACATTTGGGCCTGGCCTGTGCAACAAATATTGGTTTTACGTTATCCGGCCTTAAACCATTTTGCCAATTTCTTTTTTGCGTTAATTATTTGTATAGTTATTTCAGCACTTTCCTGGCATTTTGTTGAGAAAAAAGCGCTGAAGCTTAAGCGCATGTTTAAGCCGGTAAAAACCTTAAACCAGCCTGACACAATTATTGTTTTGGCGCCGCAGTTAACCCCAATACAACAAGGGGAAAGTATTTAGTTCAACACGCGTATTCAACATTTTATATCATCAAAAACTTTAGTCCATGAAATGCAGATTTTGCAACAGCATGCTTACCGATACGTTTCTTGATATGGTAGGCTCACCGGCCTCAAATTCGTTTCTGAAAGAAGATCAATTGTCTGAGCCAGAGGTTTACTACCCTCTGCGGATATATACTTGTGGTAATTGCTTTCTTGTGCAGGTTGATGAGTATAAAAAGTCAGAAAGCATTTTTGACAATGAATATGTTTATTTCTCGTCCTACTCAAAAAGCTGGCTTAGTCATGCCAAACAATACACCGAAAAAGTAGTAAACAGGTTTGGGTTTTCAAAAGAGTCGTTTGTTGTTGAAATTGCCTCTAACGACGGGTACCTGCTACAGTATTTTAAAGAGTTGAATATACCGGTGTTGGGCATAGAGCCCACAGCAAATACGGCAGAAATTGCTGCGGCAAAAGGGATTGAGTCCGTTGTTGAATTTTTTGGTACTGGTCTTGCCAGCCGGCTTGCAAACGAGGGGCGCATGGCTGACTTAATTGTTGGCAATAACGTACTTGCCCATGTGCCGGACATTGTTGATTTTGTTTCGGGCATGAAAATTATTTTAAAACCCAGTGGCGTTATTACTATGGAATTTCCGCACCTGGCCAGGCTGGTGCAGTATAACCAATTTGATACCATATACCACGAGCACTTTTCCTATTTATCCTTTTTTACAGTTAATAAAATATTTGGCGCCGCCGGGCTGAAGATATTTGATGTTGAAGAGCTTTCAACACATGGCGGATCACTGAGAATTTATGCTGCGCATGAGGAAGATATGAGCAAAGAAATTTCGGCAAATGTTGAGATATTGCTTGAAGGGGAAATTTCTATTGGCATTAATACGTTAAAATACTACAATAATTTTCAGCAGAGAGTACTGCAGGCTAAGCTGCGGTTTATTAATTTTTTGGTGAAGGAAAAGCTGGCCGGTAAAAAAATCGCGGCCTATGGCGCTGCCGCAAAAGGCAACACCCTGCTGAATTATTGCGGTATTAAAAACGATATAATTGATTTTGTTGTTGATGCAAACCCGCATAAGCAAAATAAATGGCTACCCGGCAGCCATATACCGGTGGTTGATGAAACGGTATTGAGAGAAAGCAAGCCCGACTATGTAATTATTTTTCCCTGGAACATTAAAGAAGAAATAATAAAACAACTTGATTACATTAAAGAATGGGGAGGCTGCTTTGTAATACCTATACCGCAACTTCAAATACTTGAGTATAAGCACGAAGTTACGCAAAACCTTATTGAGGAAGATGTTATTCTCGTTTAAGTGCCAGGCTTGTGGTAATGTTTTTAACGCCTTAACCCCCCTTCACAGTTGCTTAACCTGCTAATACGCTTATACTAATTTGTTTATTGGCTGCCATCTTTTCGGTACCTATTCATCGTTTTAATATGATACAATATCAATCCCCCGCTATATCAATGCGGGATAGTTCCACTGTTTTGCATATCGTTGAAAAAGAGTCTCCCGCAAATCGTGATGTATTTTATTTAAAAGGGTTAAATGGGCTGCGGGCTATTGCAGCTATTGCGGTTGTAGTAACACACATCTTATTTGCTACTACCGGCAAATTGCTTTTTTTAGGCGGCTTTAGCGTAACGATTTTTTTTACTTTAAGTGGGTTTTTAATAACCCTTTTACTAATGCGGGAAAGTAAGGGTTTAAACGGGCGTGTGGAAATAACGCAATTTTATAAAAGAAGGATACTCCGTATATGGCCCTTGTATTTTTTGTATATGCTTACGGCAATACCGGTAAGCCAATTGATAGGAAAAAGCGTTTTGCTTTCACAAATACCATATTATGTATTTTTTGTTCCGAATATCCCGTTTCTTGCGGGCGGCTATATTGAATTAATGAATCATTATTGGTCTTTGGGTGTTGAGGAGCAATTTTATATATTTTGGCCATGGCTAATAAAACTATTTTGTAAATACGTACCCCTTGCTCTGTCTTGTTTTATAGGGTGTTTTCTTGCCCTCAAAACATTTTTGCATCATTATTACGGGTTTAACTCGCTTCCTTATATGTTTACCTACTATTGCAGGTTTGACTGTATGGCCATTGGCGGGCTGGGTGGATACTTGTATTTTAAAAACTTTAAAGGCTTAGCAATAATAAAGCACTTTTTTTTCCAGCTTTTGGCATGGCTTGTAATGGTGCTGGTATGTATAGACCGGTTTCATTTAGCCAGGATGTATGATCACGAAATTCTCTCATGTATTACAATCATACTTATTGTAAACCAGGCGGGCAACCCGAAAAATTTAATTTCCCTGGAGAATGGGGTTCTTAACTTTTTAGGAAAAATATCCTATGGTATTTATGTTATCCATCCAATGGTAATTGCTGTTACGTTGTACGTATTAAAAGCTATGGCGGCGCCTTTTATAACGGCTATTACATGGCCGGTGGTTTTTGCTATAACAATCTTCCTGTCATATTTATCGCACCGTTTTTTTGAATCATATTTTCTTAAACTTAAATATAAACCATTATTTAAAGCACCAGTTGCTTTAAATAGGTAATACCCACAAACAAAAAAACTATTATGAAAGCTGTAATTCTTGCTGGTGGCTTTGGAACCAGGATAAGCGAAGAAAGTGGCATTCGCCCTAAACCGATGGTAGAAATTGGCGGCAAGCCAATTCTTTGGCATGTTATGAAAATATACTCCAGTTACGGTATTAATGATTTTATTATTTGTTTGGGTTATAAAGGCCAGGTTATTAAAGAATACTTTGCCAATTATTGCCTGAATAATTCAGACGTAACATTTAACATGGCTAATAACAGCATGCAGGTTCACCGCAATAATACAGAGCCATGGAATGTTACGCTGGTGTACACGGGTTTAAATTCAATGACCGGCGGACGGTTGAAGAGAGTAAAAAAATATATTGGCAATGAAACTTTTTGTATGACGTATGGTGATGGGGTTTGTGATGTTGATATTTCAGATGTCGTCAGGTTTCATAAAGCCCAGCGTACATTAGCAACACTTACCGCAGTGCAGCAGCCGGGCAGGTTTGGCGTATTTAATTTAAACGAAGACGCCAAAATTGATCGTTTCCAGGAAAAACCGATGGCATCCAATGATACGCCATGGATAAATGGCGGATACTTTGTGCTGGAACCCGGAGTACTGGATTATATTGACGATGATGAGACAATTTGGGAGCGCGGCCCGCTGGAGGAGCTTGCTCATGCGGGTGAGCTATCTGCCTACCGGCATACCGGCTTTTGGCAACCAATGGATACGCTGCGCGATAAGTCTATTTTAGAAGAAATATGGGCACGCGGAGACGCCCCGTGGTGTGCATGGAGCAAAACCCAGGCAGAGGCTTTTTAAAATATATTTTAATCTTCTCAGTTATATCGCGGCTAATACCGGTCTTTTGAGTATTTAATAAGTAAAATATAAATTTTCACATAAAACTTGTGGTATGAAAATATTAATTACCGGCAACATGGGATATGTTGGGCCATCTGTTGTAAAGCAATTGCGTTATACGTTTCCCCGTGCTACATTAATTGGTTATGATGCAGGCTTTTTTGCAGGCTGTTTAACAAATGCCGATATATTGCCTGAAGCCAGGCTTGATACACAGATATTTGGCGACGTACGCACATTGCCGATTACAGTACTGGATAATGTTGACATTGTAATTCACCTCGCCGCCATTTCAAACGATCCTATGGGTAATCGTTATGAAGATGTGACCATGGATATAAATTTTAAATCAAGCATACGCCTTGCCATGATGGCGAAAAAGGCAGGCGTAAGGTCATTTGTATTTGCTTCCAGTTGCAGTATATACGGAGATTCGGAAGGGGGCGCAAAGCATGAAAACTCAAGGGTAAAACCGCTATCTACTTATGCGAGTTCGAAATTTTTGACTGAGAAACAACTTGAAGGGCTGGCGGATGTTAGCTTTACCGTTACCTGCTTACGTTTTGCAACTGCATGTGGGATGAGCGACCGGCTTCGCCTTGATTTAGTGTTAAATGACTTTGTTGCCGGCGCCATTATATCCGGTAAAATTGATATATTAAGTGATGGCAGCCCCTGGCGTCCTCTTATACATGTAAAAGATATGGCACGTGCCATAGAATGGGCAGCTTTACGGGACAAGCACATGGGGGGAAGCTTTTTGGCAGTAAATACAGGCGCCAATGAATGGAATTACCAGGTGCGTGAGCTTGCTAAAATGGTTGCCGCAGAAATACCCGGCACAATAGTGAATATAAATAAGAACGCATCACCTGATAAACGGTCTTACCAGGTAAACTTCGGGCTTTATAAATCATTAGCGCCTGCGTATCAGCCTCAATATACTTTGCGCAAAGCAATCAGTGAACTTAGGGAAGGACTGGTGAGCATGAATTTTAACAACCCCGATTTTAGAAATTCATCTTTGATACGACTTAAAATGCTGGATCGGTTGCAGTGTTCAAAAGAACTGAATAAGCAACTTGAATGGACATTTTTGAAAACTAAAACAATAATTGAAAAAGTGTTTTAACAACCGCAAGATGAATTTTACTGAAACCAAGTTACCCGGGGCTTACATAATAGACATTAATAAGCTGGAAGATGATCGTGGCTTTTTTGCAAGAACTTTTTGCAAAAAAGAGTTTGCAATATTTGGCCTGAATACTGATATATGCCAGTGTAATATAAGTTATAACCAAAAGAAAAGCACTCTTAGAGGGATGCACATGCAACTGGCGCCCTATGAAGAAGCCAAGATTATAAGGTGCAGCCGGGGCGCGGTATATGATGTTATTGTTGATATGCGCATAAACTCAAACACATTTAAGCAGTGGATATCTGTTGAACTGGATGAACTCAACCGCCGCATGCTGTATGTGCCGGAAGGGTTTGCACATGGATTTATGACCCTTGCAGACGACACGGAGGTAATCTATGAAATAACACAGTTTTACAAACAAGGCTTTGAGGCAGGATATAGATGGGATGACCCGGTTTTAAATATTAAATGGCCAGCCAGCCCCGTTGTTATTTCACAAAAAGACTCCTCATATAGTTTAATTGCCAGTTAAGTTAAAAATTTTACTCTATGGTAATAGTTGATACAGCCTTAGCCCGCCGGGCCGGCGACAATAATCCTATTAAGGTAGTAATGGTAGGTGCAGGTTTTATGGCAAAGGGCATTGCGTTACAAATTTGCAAATATGCTAAGGGCATGCAGCTTGTTGCTATATCAAACAGAAATATAGAAAAGGCGAAACAGGCATATATGGATGCCGGCATTCTTAATGCAGAGGAGGTAACTACAATTGATGAACTGGAAAATAACATTGCAAGAGGAATATGCAGCTTTACAAGTAATGCAAAATTACTGTGTGAGGCCGGTGGCATTGACGCTTTAATAGAAGTTACCGGCACAGTAGAATTTGGTGCTGATATTGTGTTAAGCGCAATCCGCAATAAAAAACACGTTATTTTAATGAACGCCGAACTGGATGGAACTGCAGGCCCAATATTAAAAGTATATGCAGACAGGGCTGGTGTTGTTTACACAAATTCTGACGGCGACCAGCCAGGGGTTATAATGAACCTTTATCGCTTTGTAAAGGCAATAGGTGTAAAACCTGTTTTATGCGGCAACATAAAAGGGCTGCATGACCCTTACCGAAATCCCACTACGCAAATTGAATTTGCCCGCAAATGGGCGCAGAAACCTGAAATGGTATCTTCTTTTGCCGATGGCAGTAAAATATCATTTGAGCAGGCAATAGTAGCCAATGGAACAGGTATGCGCGTTGCGAGGCGTGGAATGTACGGGCCAACGCTTGCACCAGGCTCTACAATTAAAGATGTTGTAAAAGAGTTTCCTGTTGATGAATTATTAAGCGGCAATGGTATTGTGGACTATGTTGTTGGTGTAACCCAGCCTGCGCCGGGAGTATTTGTTTTGGGAACGATTGATGATCCCGTTCAAAAAAGATACCTGGAACTGTACAAATTGGGAGAAGGGCCAATTTATCTTTTTTATACCCCTTATCATTTATGTCATTTTGAAGTGCCTATAACAGTTGCCAGAACTGTATTATTTAAAGATGCTACGCTAACACCCATTGGAAAGCCATTTGTGGAAGTAATTACCATGGCAAAAATGAATTTAAAAGAGGGGCAGGTTATTGATGGTATGGGCTGTTATATGACATACGGAGTTTGTGAAAATGCAGACATAGCAAAAAAGCAAAACCTTCTGCCTATAGGGGTTGCCGAGGGATGCCTTCTTAAACGGGATTTGGCCAAAGATGAACCCATAACATATAATGACGTGATTTTGCCAGCCGGTAGATTAATAGACAAACTTAGGGAGGAACAAGATGAATACTTTAACGGTGGCAAGTTAGGTCAATATAAGGGCGAAAAAGTTTATGCCGGCGAGGTGTAAAAAATATATAATTCTGCTTACGATGCCTTTTTGTTAAGGGTGTTTAGACACTAAATGTTTACTGTATATAGATGCCTGGTTGATAATACAAGACATACCAGGGTAAAAACAGCCAATGGCTATCTTTTATATTGCAGCCGTTGCAATAAGCAGCGTGCTTTTTAAGCGACACAAGTAATTGAAAATGATAAATAATAAGTCTTCCTTGCTTTTTAACAGGATGGCTGACCCAAAGCAAAAAGTGTTAGAGATGCCAGAATTACCTAAGGTATCTGTGCTGATACCTACGTATAATTATGCTCACTACCTGGATGAGGCGATTGAAAGCATATTACAGCAAACATACCAAAACTTTGAAGTAATAATAGTGGATGACAACTCAACTGATGATACAGACGCAACGGTAAAAAAATATTTAGCTGACAGCAGGTTTCTATATTATAAAAACACTGTAAACATCGGGCTGGCGGAAAATTTTAATATGTGTTTGCAATATGCTTCAGGAAAATACATAAAATATTTATTGGCGGATGATAAATTCCACCCTTTACTGCTGGATACGTATGTAAATGTAATGGAAGCAAATAAAAACATTTCCTTAATAACCTCAAGCAGGCAAATATTCGGAATAAAAAATTGCATCAAGCAGCCTCCATTATTATACCTGCAAAGTGGCAAAAAAGTAATTACGGAAACGCTTAAAGACGGACAGGGCAATTGGATTGGCGAACCTTCTGCCGTTATGTTTAGAAAGGCAGACCTAAGAGTAGGAGGCTTTAACACACAATTTACATGCTTTGTTGATTGGGATATGTGGCTGCGTTTATTGACCGTTGGAGATTGTTATATTTTGCCTGAAGTACTTTCATATTTCAGGGTGCATGAAAAACAGGCTTCAAAGGTTTTAGCAAGAGACCACAGGTATACTTTTGAAGACTATATGTTTTATAAATGTATATGGCAAAAGAATGTTTACAATATTGAATTGTCCAAAATAGATATAGAAACAATAGTTAAGAAAAAGGCCGCCTATTGTGCAAAAGCAATGTACAGGGCCTTATTTGCCTTCTACAAAAAAAACAATTATTCAATTTTTTGGGCAGGTTTTAAAATTGCTCTAAAAGAGCGGGTTTTTTTTAAGCCATTAATAAGCTTTTATAACAATATATAAAAGGCGAAATTTGATGTGTAAAGCTCCGAGGGTATCGGTATTGATACCATCATACAATTATGCACATTTTATTGAAGATGCTATACACACTGTGTTAGACCAGACATTCCAGGATTTTGAATTAATTATTGTTGATAATCAGTCAACGGATGACACCGAACAGATAATTCAGAAATATCTCACAGACGAACGTGTTTTGTATTTTAAGAATCCCGTTAATATCGGCCTGGTTGGAAACTTTAATAAATGCATGGAATATGCGCGTGGTGAGTATATAAAATTTTTGATGGCTGATGACAGGTTCCACCCCACGCTATTGGAAAAATGTGTTGGTGTGCTGGACAAATTTCCATCGGTTTCCCTTATTACCTCTTACCGGGAGACGTTTGGGCTGAAAAGTAAAACATTGAAGCCGCTGCTGGAAGGCTTGCAACCCGGAAAGAGGGTAATTGAACAAAGCATAATAAACGGGCGCGGCAATTGGATAGGAGAGCCAACCACCGTGATGTTTAGAAAATCTGCTGCTAATTCGATTTGGTTTGATGCCTCTTTTTATTGTCTTACAGATCTTGATATGTGGCTAAAGTTATTATGCAAAGGCGATTGTTTTATCATTCCTGAAACACTATCCTATTTCCGCTTACACGAAATGCAGGCATCAAACAGCAGGGATGTTAAAAATAAGTTTGATGAATATTTCTTTTATAAGAGGATAACTACAAATAATAATTATGGAGTAGATATAGAAAGCGTTGACCTAAACGGCACTATTAAAGCGAAAGCGACAGGATGTGTTAAAGCCGTATTTAAGATATTGCCTTTCAGTTATAAAAAAGAGAAATTAGATCTTGTTGTTCATGGGTTTAAAATTGGCTATACTGAAGGAGTGTTGATTAGGGCTATTATGCAGCTTTTTAAAATAAAAGACCAGGTAAAATAAGCGTTTTACCCATTGCGAAAATTAACTAATGCAATAGTATGAGAAGCAAAGTTTCGGTACTTATACCCACTTATAATTATGCTCATTTTTTAGATGAAGCAATTCAAAGCGTATTATCTCAAACGTATCAGAATTTTGAGCTAATAATCATTGACGATGGATCAAAAGATAATACGGATGAAGTGGTAAAAAAGTACCTTACAGACGGCCGGGTCAGATACCTGAAAAATGATGTTAACATCGGGTTAGTAGGTAATTGGAACAGGTGCCTTTCCCTTGCCACAGGCGACTATATTAAATATTTATGCGCTGATGACAAATTTGACGGGGAATTACTTGAGAAGTTTGTTGAAGTAATGGAGCGGTACAACAAAGTTTCATTGGTTGTTTGTGCAAGAAAAAGCCTGGGCAACCCAGAAAACACGGTAAAATTGCCTTTTAAATACTTGCAAAGCGGGAAAACAATAATTGCTGACACTCTAAATAACAAGGGATGGCTTGGCGAGCCATCTGCCGTTATGTTTAGAAGGCGTGATTTAGCAGTTGGCAATTTTAGGCCGGATGTTATTTGGCTGCCGGATTGGGAGATGTGGTTGAGATTGTTGAATGTGGGTGATTGTTACATAATACCTGAGCCATTAGTATATGTCAGAATACATGCCGGTCAATTGACAAAAAAAGTGATAAGAAATTTTACCAATTATTTTGAAGAGTATTATTTATGTAAAGCCATTAAAGAGCGAAATGGTTATAATATTGATGTTTCTTCAGTTGACATGGAAAAAGTGGTTAAAAAGAAAGCAATAAACTGCGCGAAGGTGATGGTTAAGATATTGCCGCAAATAACTCATAAGGAAAGAAGAAAGCTTTTTGTAAAAGCGCTTAAGATAGCATTTGCTGAAAACATCCCTTGGCACGTATTTTTATTTTATGTAAAAAACAAATTTACTAAACCTGCCCGTTTACAAAACAAGCAGGCTTAGTAAATTTGGAACTGTAACTTTAAAGTTATGGTTTTACAGTTTGATAAGAGTAAGATGTTTTGTAACATCATTTTGAACTGCAGTCAGGAAATAAGTGCCTTTTTGCAGACTGTCACCAACTTTTAATGTTGAGTTATTATTTATGTTTTCATACAAAGCAACCTGGCGCCCAGTTACATCGTGCAGTAACAGAGTAATTGGAGAATCGTTGTTGCTTTTTAACTGTACACTGAAAGTTGATGGTGAAGGGTTAGGATACGCCGTAACAAACAAACTCGTTATAATAGCATTCTTAAGTTGGCCATCTGCTATCGTTGAACTTGTTGGCCCTGCAGCCTGAAAGGTTTGGCTTACAGGCGTAGGGTATAGTTGACATTGAGGAATATTTGATATTACACGCATACTCTGGCTTTGCCAATATAAAAGGCAGCCTCTCTTACCAGTGGTGTTAAAATGCTTTAGAACAATATTGTATTGCTTGCCGCTGGTTAAGCTTATTACGGAAGACTGGTAAGTTGTTGAGTCATCTGGTTTTTCAAACCAACTATCTAAAATAAGCCTGCCATCAATCCACAAACGATGGCCACCGCTGCCTTGCAGGAAGAAAGTATGATTTTCTGTGAATTGCGGCATAATTGAGCCTGTCCACTGGATAGAATATTGATCGCCGGTAATTAAATGGTGTACCCCGTTAGGTGATAATGCCTTGTCATAAGACCATTGCTGGAACATTATCATTGAGTCTACCCTGCTAAATGCAAAGCTATCAAAGTTGCTGCCATTATAATAGTCGCCTTTCAGGCCGGTGCCGTAATTCCATGTTTGTGCTGCAAACCTGGAAATGTTTGTGGAAATGTATTTTCCGCCGCTTTTGATTGTTTGTACAGGCTGCCCTGCTGAAGGTTGTATCCTTATTCGTGAATTATCTTTTAAGGTGTACAAATCAGTATCATCCATAACATATCCCGTGCCCCATGGAATATCACAGATAATAAGATCAATCTGTTTAAATTGCTTTTGTAGATTTGAGTCTGGCAATAACGATGCTAGCTGAAGCGGTGCTTTTTTATAGTTTCTAAAAACACAATTGATAAACTTATTAGTAGCATCAGAGTTAGAGGGTATAGGAGAGTCAACAGCTTTTACACAGTAATCGTCACCTGCAGCATCAAAGATTGTATCTTTAAATACTGTGCCGTAAGTATTTCCGGAAACAGCTTCTATAAAAATTTTTGAATTGTGATGAACGCCACCCGTATAAATATAACAGTTCCCATAAGCGCCGTGCTCAACCCCTTCGTGGCAATTGTATGAGCTGTAATTAACAATAGTATGATTGTGCGATGAATTTTGCCAAACAAAAATTCCCGTTACACAGCTATGGGCTAAATTATTTTCAAATATCCAAACTCCTTCGGCATCCGTAAGCCAGCTAAAAGCTCCACCGCCGTTGTGTTCTATGCCGCCGTTAGCATATACGGCAACATTGCCACGCGCAATATTATTGTCGCCCTGGCCAAGGGCCATGCCGGTGCAGTTATTGCTTGTTCCATTTAACCGTATAGCTGCCAGTAAATTATTTTGCCAGGTTGTGTTATGGCTGATGTCCTGCCAATCCCACCAAAAAGCTTCTTCCAATGCGTTGAATGCAATGTTGTTCCGCATTGTTACACCATTGCTTACATGCGGTACATAGCATCTGCTGCCTATGTTAATTAACGCGCACCCTTCAACAAGCGAACCTTGTGATCCATCATCGCAGTGATGAAAATGAATACCATACCGCCCCGTAATTAGCTGCGGCCTGCTTTTGCCCTGCAATTTCCTGGGGCCGAGGTATTTGCATTCTAAGTACTTTATTTGTTGTGCAACAGATGAACATATAAAAATGTGAGATCGTTTATATGCTGTATACGAATCTCCTGTGTCTTTAGATCCCTGTATCTGCACGTTTCTGGTCAGGTTAGCCACTTCAGGAAACCAGTTTTTAGTTGTAGTTACATTACTTTGCGATGTAACACTGGAAGTTACTGCCAGGTGATTGAAACGAAGTGGTTGTGCAAATGAAATTTGGTTGCCTTTTATTTGAGTAATTATTCTTACTTCAAATTTTGGCATAAAGGAATCTACAAGTGTTCCTGTGGAGTCAATCCAATCCTGGGTATAAAAACCAGGCTTTTCTGTAGGCACAATCATTATTTCATCGCCTACATTCCAACCGGTAGCATCCAATACACTAAATGAAGTTGCCCCGGCCTTTACGCCGGAAGTTGCATTCGTCCAGGATGTTTTGGGGGTGCCGTTAATATTAAGCTTCCCGGATCCCATTACCCATAGACCTGTGTCTGAATCAAGCACCGTCATGCCACCACCTACAAAGTCTGACTCGTTAATGTCAATAAATTTTAAAAGATGCACAACATTAAAGGTTGCGGGTGAAAGGTCTAAAAGACCCTGCACTACTACATTTTTTGTAGTGACTAATTTTGCAGTTTTAGTGGGGTTGAATTGCAGCGTTCCATTTACTGTCATTCCGGCAATGGATGTAAAGCCCAGGTCTAATACAACCTTATGGCCGGCATTAATCACTGGTGTGTCACCTGGCCCCGGTATTTGACCATTCCAGGTTGATGGGTCTGACCATAGGCCAGATTTTTTTGTTGAAATAGCGCTACCCGCAGCTGTGGGTGCATCAGGGCCACACGCCATTACGGTATCGTCGTTTTTTACTTTTGATGCGGAAATGAAACTAAGCCCTAACAAACCTGATGTGGTTGCGGCTGCGTTTTTTAAGAATAGTCTCCTGTTTCTCATATACATTGGTTTTTGATAAGCGGTTTTTCATTAGCAAAGTGGATGCCAATACTGTATAATGGTATACTTGATTAGAAAAAAAACATCTTTTTTTTCAACTTCAGCAGCCTATTATTTTTTTTAAAATGTGTACGCTTTTTTTTGACTTTTATGCCAACAAAAAAACTTTACAACATAGCAAATGCCATGCGGCACGGTCCTTTAGCTGCAGTCATTGCAGCCATCGGAAATGATAACACATATTTTTTAAAAAGTCAGGATGAAATCTTGCAAAGTTTTTACTGATAATTTGCAAGTTGATTTTTGTATCAACTATTTCGATTGAGTCATCGAAATTTTCTTGCAGAAGTTT
>DASZUX010000605.1:0-3880 GCA_035547455.1 Chitinophagaceae bacterium | reverse complement strand
AGTATTTGAAAGAAGGCGGGCTTGAAAATGATCAAATACAGCGGTGATATTTCACCTGGTTCATTTTCAAACTTTCAGATTCGTTAATTTTAAAATTATGTTGTATCTCGTTCCCACGCCTCTCGGTAACTTAAAAGACATCACCTTGCGGGCGTTGGAAATATTGCAACAGGTTGATGTAATTTTATGCGAGGATACAAGAACATCGTCAAAACTCCTGCGTCACTATAATATTATTAAGCCACTATTCCCCTATCACCAGCATAACGAGCATAAAATTCTTAATCACATTGTTACACAACTGGCGGCAGGAAAAAAAATGGCCCTTATGACTGATGCCGGTACCCCGGGCATATCGGATCCCGCTTTTGTGCTGGTACGCGAATGTGTTAAAAACGATATTAAAGTGGAGTGCCTGCCAGGCGCAACCGCTTTTGTACCTGCCCTTGTAAACAGCGGCCTGCCTGTTAACCGTTTTGTGTTTGAAGGATTTTTGCCTCTTAAAAAAGGCAGGCAAACATTGTTTAAGCAACTTGCCGCAGAAGAGCGTGCGATGGTGTTTTATGAAAGCCCTATGCGGCTGGTAAAAACGCTGGAAGAGATGATTACTTTTTTTGGACCGGGGCGGTTATGCAGCGTAAGCAGGGAATTAACTAAAATGTTCGAGGAAAATAAACGCGGGACATTACAACAGGTTTGCGATTACTTTAAAGCCAAAGCAGTAAAAGGAGAAATAGTGATTGTAGTTGCGGGCAAAGAAGATTGAATAAATGGCTTTTAATGCGATTCTGTTAAAATCCTGCCGTTGGCGAGTATTTCTGCACGAAATTTGCAAAGCATAGCAAAAAAATCAAGATTATGAAAAAATTATGCTTACTTATAGGTTCACTGGTCTTGTTTTCAGGGGTATTTGCGCAACTGCGTTCAATACCGGCCGCTGTTACTGATGCTTTTTCCAGCCGTTATCCGGGCGCCGACAAGGTAGAGTGGAAGGATAAAATAACCTACTTTGAAGCCAGTTTTCAACTTAAAGGCACGGAAATGAAGGCTGATTTTTCAAGTAAGGGCGAGTGGCGTTATAGCGAAGCGCAAATTAAATATGAAACCCTGCCCGCTGCTGTAAAAGACGGGCTGACCAAAAGTAAGTATGCTGACTGGACAAAAGGAACTGTAGCTGAAATTCAGCACATGGGTAAAGCTGTTCAATACAGGATTTATGTTGAAAAAAGCCAGCCTTTTCAAAAGCGGTTTTTATTTTTTAATGCAGGCGGCCAGCTTGTAAAAGATGCCCTTACCTTATAATAATTTGTTATTATATTGCGCAAAATTGCCCAGCGGGGGGGAATATACTTCAGTAAATTGGTCCGGGCATTTTGCTTAGTATATAATAAATACACAGCATGAAAACAACCATTTCAGTTTTTCTTTTTATTGTTTGTTTTACAAAAATAGCACAGGGGCAACCAGACAGATGGCAACAACGTATTAAATACCAGATAGCCATAAATATGAATGTTGTTACCAACCAGTTTAACGGAACAGAAAAAATAGATTACTGGAACAACTCGCCGGATACATTAAAGCGTATTTTTTTTCATACTTACTGGAATGCTTTTCAGCCCAACAGTATGATGGATGTACGCAGCCGTGAATTGGGAAAAATTATTGATGGCTACACAAGAAATAATACCCCTGTTTATGACTGGGACAGCCGGGTTAAAGACCGCATTCAGCATTTAACGCCGGAACAAATTGGTTATGACAGTGTGCAAAGCTTAAAAATTAATAATGTTGCCCAGCAACTTATATGGCATGAAACCATACTGGAAGTTAAGCTTACAAAGCCAATTCTTCCTCACTCAAAATCAAGCCTTGATGTAGCATTTAAGTGCCAGGTGCCTTTGCAAATACGCCGCAGTGGCAGGGATAATGCAGAAGGGGTACGCTACAGCATGAGCCAGTGGTACCCCAAAATGGTAGAATATGATTACCAGGGCTGGAATGCCAACCCCTATATAGCCCGTGAATTTTATGGTGTTTGGGGAGATTACGATGTAAACATTACTATTGATAAAACTTACATGGTGGCGGCATCGGGTACGTTGCAAAACGCCAGCGAAATAGGTTTTGGCTATGAGGCAGATGGCACAAAAATCACACCCCATACAGGCAATACTTTAACCTGGAAATTTTCCGGTCAAACCATACACGATTTTGTGTGGGCCGCTGACCCCACATATACCATGCTAAAGCGCCAGATAAAAAACGGGCCGCTTATTTACGTAGTATTTAAAAATGTTGATTCAGTAAAAGAAAGGTGGACGCAATTGGCGGATACTATGGCATTTGCATACCCTTTTATTGCAAAAACATTTGGCGCCTATCCATATAAAAACTATTCCTTTATTCAAGGCGGTGACGGCGGTATGGAATACCCGATGGCAACTTTAATAAAAGGCCCGGGTATTGGCACCGGCCTGCATGAATGGATGCATAGCTGGTACCAGGGCATGATGGGATCAAACGAAAGTTTATACCCCTGGATGGATGAAGGCTTTGCATCGTATGCTGAAGCACGTATTACGGCATGGCTGCACCATGATACTTCATTTGCATATAAAGCTGCTTACAGAAGCTACTTTAACCTTGCAAAAAGCGGTAAAGAAGAGCCCTTGAGCACACACTCCGACCACTATAACACCAATTTTGCCTATAATGCAGCCGCTTACGGTAAAGGGGCTGTTTTTCTTGCACAATTAGGTTATATAGTGGGAAACAGCACACTCAACAAAATATTACTGGAGTATTACAATGAATGGCATTTTAAACATCCCAATCCCAATGACTTTATACGTGTTGCGGAAAATGTAAGCGGCATGGAATTGCAGTGGTATAAAGAATACTGGATTTATACAACTAAGACAATTGATTATGCAGTAGGAGAGGTAAATGCTGCTGATGGCAAGGCTGTGGTAACACTAAAACGCCTTGGTTACATGCCTATGCCGGTTGATGTATTGGTAACGTATAAAGACGGAACAAAGGAAATGCATTACATACCAATGAACCTTATGTACGGAGCAAAAGAGCCTGAAGATGGTGTGCAAAGGATTGTGCATAACGAATGGAAGTGGACAGACCCTGATTATAATTTACAACTAAGCCGGGGTGTAAGCGATATAAAACAAATAGAAATTGACCCCACTGAACGTATGGCCGACATTAATCGTGGGAATAATAAACTGACAGTGCCGGAATAGGAATTTATTTAAACACCAAATAAATTTATAATTAAGTAGCAAGATATAATTATCGCAGTTGCCTTAAAACATACGCCAAAAGATATGGTACTTTCCTCTATAAAGCAGGTTTATAATCAAATGCCTGCAGGTATTAAGCGTTTTGCTAAAAAAGCGCTGTTACTTTTTGTGCTTTGGATGGTACTTTACAGTTTTGTAATGCAACCATTAAGAGTGCCTGATAAGTGGATTACAACAACTACCGCAAATGTTACAGTTACGGCGCTGAATAAATTATATAAGCCTGGCTTTAGCGTTGTGGAAGCGAAGCATTTTGTAAACAATCATTTTACATTCGGTTCCCAAATATTGTATGGAACGGAGCATACTCTTTTTGTTGCAGACTCATGTAATGCATTTGACCTTTGTGTATTGTATATTAGTTTCTTTGTTTGCCTGCCGACTACAAAAAAGCGTATGTTTTTATTTTCTGTTTTTGGTATTGCAGCTCTCTTTTTATTAAATGTTGCCAGGTGTTTTGGGTTAGCATGGTTAAGTTTGAACAGGCCTTCGTGGGTTGATTTTGCGCATCATTATTTATTTACTTTAGTTGTATATACATGCCTGTTTACTGCATGGGT
>DASZUX010000604.1:0-5410 GCA_035547455.1 Chitinophagaceae bacterium | reverse complement strand
GTATTTATCAATCTCGGCATACAGTGCATCAAATAAAAACACCTCCCGCACAGGCACCTGCCCGTTTTGCAAAATATAAGCTATAATACGATATGCCCCGCTGTGGCCTGCCAGTACAATGTTACCAGGCCTGGCTTTGTTGCGCGTAATGCCTTCTTCGTGTAATTTGGTCATTACATCTGTCACCAAATTTTTAAAAACTCCGGGCTGCTCCAGTTTACCACCGTAGCTGTCAGGTGCATTTTTAGCTGTTTCGGCCAATACAAGCACTGCATTTTTCCGGGAAGCACAAAATTGTCTGGTCAAGCCGTAGAAGTCAGCAGCAGTGTCAATATTATTTCTCCACCCGTGAAACCAAAATACCATGTCAACCCGTTTACCGGGTACAAGGCCCTGTGGTATAATTATCATTACAGTGCTATCATTGTAATGGTCCTCCGCTGTGTATAAAACACTGTCATACAAATGACCGCCAGTCCTTTTTGCATCGGGAAACGCTGTATGGGCTGAAGTAAACCGCAGCATTTTTGGCGCATTGCCAGTTTGGCCGAAAGCAATTATTGGAGCAGGTAAGCCAAAAAATAACATTATTGCAATACATGCTTTAGTCATATAATACACTGTTTGATAAGGTATTTGTTACTTTTGCAGGTACTTAAACCGTAGCTACGCTTTTATTTTAGTATATGAAAGTAACTACATGGTTTATATGTTACAAAAGATTTAATGAAGAAACCAGGGCATTATTATGCAGTTATATTGCAATTCTCTCACAAATTATAGCCGTTTAAAAACACGGGAAGTTAAAATAGGCGATTTATTGCTGGGCAATTTCCATCCTGTACGGGTGCAAACCATGACAACCACGGACACTATGGATACCATTGCAACAGTAGAGCAAAGCATACGCTGCATTGAAGCCGGCGCCGAACTTGTGCGCATTACTGCCCCATCAAAAAAAGAAGCAGAAAACCTGCTGCACATAAAAAATGAATTGCGCCGCAGGGGTTATACCACTCCATTGGTTGCTGATATACATTTTACCCCCAACGCGGCTGAGATAGCTGCGCGTATAGTGGAAAAGGTACGTGTAAACCCTGGAAATTACATTGACAAGAAAAAATTTGAGGTAATTGACTATACTGACGCTGAATACCAGGAGGAAATAGCCCGGATACGGCAGCGCTTTACACCATTGATAAAAATATGCCGGGAGTACGGCACAGCCATGCGTATCGGCACCAATCATGGCAGCCTTAGTGACCGGATTATGAGTCGCTATGGCGATACCCCCATGGGGATGGTTGAGAGTGCCATGGAGTTTTTACGTATTGCCCGCAATGAAAATTACCACAATATTGTACTGAGTATGAAGGCTAGCAATCCGCAGGTAATGGTACAAGCCTACAGGTTACTGGTACAGCAAATGGATGCCGAATTTGGCGAATGTTACCCCCTGCACCTTGGCGTTACAGAAGCCGGGGATGGTGAAGATGGCCGGGTTAAAAGCGCTGCGGGTATTGGCACATTAATGGAAGACGGCATTGGCGATACGATAAGGGTATCACTTACCGAAGACCCTGAATTTGAAATACCGGTATGCAGGGATATTGTAAAGAGGTATAATGAGGCAACCGTCAACAAAAAAGAACAAAATAACCACCATGCTGCCATAAAATATGATCCTTTTAATTACAAAAGGCGCGAAACAATTGTTATTGACAATATTGGTGGGCACCATGTACCGGTAGTAGTTGCAGACCTTAGTAAAATAATAAAAATAACTCCTGCCCATCTTAAAAGCATAGGCTACACATACAACGAGGCAACTGATAAGTGGGCTATTAGCGATGCTGCTGCCGATTACATTTTTACCGGTACGCAGGTACTTGACTTTGCTTTGCCCGGAACTTTGAAAGTTATTGTAAATGCAGAGGCAAGGTATAACGCTGACGACCAGCTTAAATACCTGCCGTTATACAACATACAAAACTTTATTGAAAGCAGCAGCCAGTTACCTGCCAGTGAGTTATATTTTGTAAAGACGGGGTTTGACAGTGTAAACAGCGGCTTATTTGCCAGGCTTAGCACGTTATTAAATAATGCCGAATTTACCCATAAAGTGGTATTATGCCTTTACTCAGTAAACAAAAATGCCATGCAGAATGTGCGGCAAATGTTTAGCGGGTTGCTTAGTACAAATATTAAAAACCCTGCTATTATTCTTTGTGAAAGTACATGGCAAACCGCTGACGAGCATCTTATACATTATTCAACGGAATGCGGGGCGCTGCTACTGGATGGTTTTGGGGACGGGGTTTGGCTTGGAATGAAGCAGGACAATCATAAACAAGCGAAATTAAACGCTAGTGGCAGGAAATATCTTGATAATGCTTCAGCAGAACAATTTATCAACAACACAGCATTCAGTATTTTACAGGCTACAAGAACACGCATTTCAAAAACCGAATATATATCCTGCCCAAGCTGCGGCAGAACGCTGTTTGACCTGCAGGAAACCACTGCTAAAATACGCGCCCGTACCAACCACCTTAAAGGTGTTAAAATTGCCATAATGGGCTGTATTGTAAACGGGCCGGGTGAAATGGCCGATGCAGATTTTGGCTATGTAGGAAGCGGCGTAGGCAAAATAACACTGTATAAAGGGAAAGAAGTAGTAAAACGAAACGTGGATAGTGCCATAGCGGTAGACGAGCTGATAAACCTGCTGAAGGAAAATGCAGTATGGATTGAAGAATCGGCCGCAGTATAAGCCGCTGAAAAAAAATCACATAAATTAATGATAAGACAATTTTGTTAATCGCCTTACCTTAGTACGGCTAATTTAAAAATACTAAACCCATTTAAAATGAAAGTGTTTTTTTCTTTCAGTTCCTCTATAGCATTTATACTATTATTAATTGGTACACAAGCAAGTATATCTTCCTGCAAGAAAGAGACTGTGTATATTCATGATACAACAAGAGTAACTGTTACCCGTACGGATACCGTAATTCATACAGATACTGTACCACCGGCAACATTAACAAATACGCAGCTTTTAGCTAAAAATAAATGGGAGATACAAGAACTTTACCAGATAGTTCCGAATTCTGGCGGAGATACAACACATTATGTAAGAGGTATAGAAAACACTACAGGTTACAACCAGGACGTTATAAGATTTACTTTTCATGAAGACGGCACCGGCGAATACATAGCAGATAATGGAGAAAGCCAAAGCCTGGCATGGCAATTTACTTCTGCCGATGAAAAAAACATGAAACTAACAGTTACTGGTAGTAACGGACCGGTCATTTTTTACTGGAGTCTTGTTAGTATTTCTGAAACTGAAATTTTTGAAACTACTGCTCAATCAAATTTCCTGGTCTCGGCGAGACTTGTTCCTGCTCAAGACTAATGTTGCAATATATAAAATGATGCCGGTTGCTTCCTCAACCGCCATCATTATTTTCGGCTAATTGTCACACCTTTGTCCAATGTTACGTATTGGGTTACTATCAGATACGCACGGGTTTCTGGATGATGCTGTATTTAAACATTTTGAGCAATGTGATGAAATATGGCATGCGGGAGATTTTGGCAGTTTTTCTATAGCGGAAAGCCTGCAAAACTTCAAACCACTGGTAGGCGTATTTGGCAACATTGACGGGCCGGATATCAGGCGCGAGTTTCCCGAAGAAATAATTTTTCAGCGCGAAGAAATAAAAATCTTCATGAAACATATTGGCGGCTATCCTCCCAAATACACACCGCAGGTTAAACCCGTAATAGCTTCGCAACGTCCTAACCTGTTTGTTTGCGGCCACTCACATATACTAAAAATAATGTATGACGACAGGCTTAAATGCCTGCACATAAACCCCGGTGCGGCAGGTTTGCAAGGCTGGCATAAAGTTAGAACGCTTGTACGCTTTGTAATTGTGGGCAATGAAATGAAAAACTGCGAGGTTATAGAGCTTAAAGGCAGGCGGCAGGCTGCCTTGTAACTAAATAAGGCAATTTTTAATAAATTACTTTTACCCAACGCAACTATCTTTTCCGGTGTATATATAACAAACATACAAATACGCATTTATGAAAAGTAATTTGCTAACTGGCCTTAGCTGCTTAGCCGCAGCAATGTTTCTTTTATATGCTTGCCAAAAACAACTCAGCCCTACTGCATCTACCCCTGTGTTAAACGCATCTGCCACAGATGCGGCAATTGACGAAAAAATTATCCTTTCCATCGTAAATGCGCCTGCAGGCACTCATCTTATATGGCAAAGCACTCCAGCCGTTAATGCCCTATTCAGCCTTAATGGCGAAGGAAGCGCTAATGTTTCGTTCAGTAAACCCGGCACTTATATAGTGACCTGCTACATAGTGGATGCTGCGGGGCAAGACAGTATTCCCAATTATGATACCACGCATTACCGGTACGACACCGTTCCCAATTATCCCCCACCCCCGCCGGTTTATGACTCAGCGGAAAACAGGCATGATACTACGCCGCATAACCCGCGCGATACTGCACCTGCTCATGCTGGAGACACAACTACTTATTACCCGCATGATACGGTTTCTTCGCATCCGAATGATACAGTGTCCGGAATACCTGATACCACCCAGGGCTATCCACACGATACTACTATCTACCTACCACAGGATAGTGCATATTACCCGTACGACAGCACTGAGCATAATCAGTATGCAAATGTTCTAAAAGTCATATCAATCACCATTACAGTTCATTGACAACTACTATAATGATTTTATATAAAAATCCCGGCGCACCCCGGGATTTTTTATTTCTTTTCCCCCGGTATATATCCCTCTCATCATAAAATTTTCTGTAAACCCATAGCGCATTGTATATTCAGTTTTTAAACCACGTATATGAAACCAATAACGCTGCTTACAGCTTTTGCAGTTGTTTGTACAACAGCAACAGCCCAGGTGAATGATGCTTATTTTCTTTCACAGCCCTGCCTTAGCCCCGACGGGCAAACTGTTGTTTTTAGCTTTGAGGGAGACCTTTGGAAAGCTGATATTAAAAACGGCCAGGCTTACAGGCTTACGGCTATGCAAGGTTACGAAACAAGTGCAAAAATATCCCCCGATGGTAAATGGGTGGCGTTTACAGGGCGGCAGTACGGCAATGCTGATATTTTTATTATGCCGCTTGGCGGGGGAGACGTAAAACAGCTTACCTGGTTTAGCGGTACAGACGATGTAAGCTCCTGGAGCTGGGATTCAAAATACATTTATTTTACCAGCAACCGTGACAGCAGGCAATCTACCTACAAGGTAGGCATTGATGGCGGCACCGCGCAACGCGTATTTGGTGATAACTTTTTCCTGTATGACCATAATGTTTTTGAAAACCCAACTACAGGTGAACTGT
>DASZUX010000603.1:0-9559 GCA_035547455.1 Chitinophagaceae bacterium | reverse complement strand
AAATCCCTGTTCATATTTTTAAGCAGGGATAAAGAATCCTTAACCAGCGCGGGTTCTGCATTTCGTTTCCCGGCGCTGTCCACCCATTCCTTTAACATCCTTGCCCGGGTTGCCAGTTTCACCTGTGCATAACCAAGCTGCTGCAGGCTTGTGCTGGCAGCAGAATTAGTAAACCCATACCTGCGCGTAGCGTAATTGTAATAAAGTTCAACATTCTTTGAGTCGTTTATAACGGGTATATGAATACCTGTTCCCTGGAGTGTTATTAAAAAAACCCTTTCGTTGCCAGCGGGAAAATTAAACCGCAATGTATCAAGGCCGGATTGTACTATAGCTGAATCAATATTTATAGTGCTATCACCGTTATACCCTTGCTGCTGAAAAAGTACCTTAATGTGATAAGCCGCCTGTATTTTAACAAGCAAGCCCTGCGCTTTATTATCTTGTCTATCGTCTTTGCATGCAATACATAGAACACACATCAGCATACCTGTAAAAAAAAACCTGCCCATAGTGCAAATTATTAGTACCGAAGATAGTTATACACCATCTAATAAAGAAGAGGCTGCCTCAAATGGGGCAGCCTCATAAAATCTATTCTTACCTGTGCTATTTCTTAACAAACTTCAGGTAAAACTGCCTCGTATATTGTGTCTGATCCGGGGCAGATAAACCAGCATTATAACCTACATGTACCCAAAATTTTTTAGCATCGTAGTCGTAGGTGTTATTATAAGTTGTCTTAACCCAGGGCGCCTGGCCGGGTACATTTGGTGCAGCCGCAGAAAAATCAGTAGCGCCGGGTTCATCGTCAGTCATGAAACTGGAACCTACAGGCGCCGCTGCTGCAGGCGCATAATTTGTTAAAGGAACTACCCCGGATGTGCCGTTGACAGTTGCCTTAAACTGGTAACCAGCGCTACCAAGGTCACCCATTGGTATTATATTAGTATAAGGGCCGGCTGTTTTTATTGAATAAGTTGCATCATTAGCCCTTGGCGCAGACGGGTGGAATACGTAGCCAGTGCAGTGGTAATCGCCGTCAAACTGGTTTTTAACCTGTATATTAAGCATAAGGTGGTTCCATTGCTCAATTGGCTGAGAAGCCTGGGAAATGGTAATAGGCAAAATATACTGTTGGGTAAGGTCTAACTTGCTGAAATCGAAAGTAACAACCATACTGTCAATCCTTTTACCGGCAGGTATAGTAACATCCCAGCCGGTTACCGTATAAGCATCAGACGGCATTAACAGGTATGAAGTGCCGTTGTCGGTATTATAGCTGTCAAGGTAACTTTGATCCACAGCCAAAGTTGCCGTGGTAGCAGTACTTAACGGGGTAGCCGAAGCCAGGTTAACAATAACCGGGATGCTGGGGCTACTTGCCGTAGCATCATAGGAAAAAGGAACCGGGCTATTGTTGTTTGAAGCAGCTAAAGGCAAATCAACAGAAGCGGTAATGGATGAAAAATCAGTATAATACTTACCGTTTTTAAGGCAAGAACTGAAAGAACCCATCAAAAGCACCGCACCCAAACCTGCCAGGACTTTATTTATTTTGATTTGTTTCATACGTTTTTTTTTGTCACTTAAAAATGAAATTACTGTCTTATACAGATTATGGCATCCAGAAAATTTTGTCTGTAAAAGGGTTTACCTTATCGCCACCGGCTGCAAGCCATGCATCCTGGTTTTCAGTCGGCTCTTCCAGCGGGTAGTAATAACGGTAAGGCATAGTTTTATTGGTTGCCGTGGGAGATTTTGTGCCCGGTACATCGGGGTAACCAGTTCTTCTCCAGTCATTCCATGCTTCAACATTGCTTGTGCCATTTAAAGCTGCCCATTTTTGAACGATAATAGCGGCAATTTGCGCATCTTTAGTTGCAGGCCATGCTACATACTGTATATCCTGGCCCAGGTAAGTGTTTGCAGCAGAGGATGCATCTGGAACGCCAATTGATGCCATAGAAGCAGCTACGCCTGCCTTGTAAAGGCTTTGCGCGTTACCGGAAATAAAGCCATACTCAACACCTTCAGCCTGTACAAAGTAGCTTTCAGCGGCCAGCATCATAATTGCAGGCTGGGTGCCGCTTTTATCCCAGATAAGGCCAGGCCCGATGCCGGAACCTTTTGTTGGCTGTAATTGCTGGATACCGAGATAATCACCAGCATAATCATCCTTGCTTGAAGAAGGCACGTAATAATCATTACCAGTGGGGTCGGTACCTTTTACAGAGTAAAAATAGCCCAGGCGGGGGTCATTGCTGTTTTTGTAAAAGTCAACCGCGTAACCGCCGGCCCTCACATAGTTATAATAACCATTTAAGCCGCCGGATGTTGATACGCCAAAATTAGCATAAAACACTCCTTGCTTGGCACTGTTATAGCCCGGGTTAACCTGTGCGTCTTCATCCAGGTAACCGTAAGAATCAGTTTTTGAGCCTTCACTTTTAAGGTAAGCCTGTTTTGCAGCCACTTCAGATTGCTGAACAAGACATTTAAGCTTAATTGTATTGGCAAACTTCAACCATGAAGTCATATTACCGCCAAACATGATATCGTCGCCGCCGGGTACTGTAGCCGCTGAACTTGAAAGATTTGCATTAATATCAGCCATAGCGGCATCAAGTTTAGCTACTATGCTGTCGTAAACATCAGAACCTTTGTCGTAAGAGGGATAAAAGTTACCCTGGCCCTGTAATGCCTGTGAGTAAGGGATGTCGTTATAAGCGTCAACAAGGTTTTTATAACAAATTGCCTCCAGTATAGTGGCTATATCGCCGTAATTGGAATAAGAAGGATTAGCCTGTGCCTGCTGTACAATTACATTCAGGTTGCTAAGCACTCCATAATAGTTATCCCAAACCTGAGGGGCAGTATTTGTCATAACATACTCCTGCACGGTTTGGTTAAAAGAGTAACCGCCGGAGAAGTTCCAGTAGCCTAACCAAACACCCTGGCCCTGGTAACCGCCGCTGTAATACGGCGCCTGCAAAATACCAACAAGGTTATTTATAGCACCCGGTAAAACGAGTGGCGGAGTAGCCGCATTTGCTGTGGGCGAGTTAGGGTTATTTTGAAGTTCGCTCAAAAAGCCCTTTTTACAACCAAAGCCCGCAACAATTATTAAAGATATATACATTAACTTTTTCATGCGCTTGATTTTAATGTTCTGTTTAATAAGAAGGATTAGAAGTTAAGCGTTAATATACCGGTAAACTGTCTTGTCGGTGGCAATTGGTTTACTGTATTGTAGCCGTACGCGTTTGTGTTGCTGGCGTTAAATTCAGGATCGGTAAAGTCGTTTTCTGACGGCCTGAACATAAGCGCATTGTTGCACATTGCGGTTAACTTAACGCCCTGTATAAATTTGTATTGTTTAAACAGGCGTGAAAAGTCGTAAGTAAGGCTGATTGTGCTCACCTTCCAAACATCGCCGCTTTCTATATAAGAAGTGCCTGCTTTCCTGTAAGCTGAATATACCCAGAAGCCGATATTACCATCCTGTGTGTACACAGAGGTATTTTTTTCATATTTGCCATCAGCAGTTTGAATAACTGAGTTGGGATATATAAAGTTTTGGCGGCCATTAGTAGCTGTGTGCGCAGATGCACCTGTAAAGTCAAGGTTCAGCTCGGCATTGTTGTAAAATACATACCCGCCTTTGTAGTTGGCTATAACCTGTAATGTAAAGTCTTTATAGCTAAAGGTGCTGGTAAGACCAAGCAGGTATTTGGGCACTGAATTTCCGGCTGCAACAGGTGTCTGGTTTACACTGGGTAAACCTGTATGAGCGTCAACTATGATATGGCCTTCGGGGTCACGGTTCAGGTCCTGTGTATAAATCTGCGGGAACACCATATCTGTAATTGCATAGTTGGCGTTACCGATATTAAAGGTTTTTACACCACTCAGCAATGTTGTTACAGTGGTTTTTTGTATAGCAAAGTTGGCTGCAAGATCCCAGCGGAAACCTGTTTTTGTATCCACTATCCTGTTCCATTTTGCATCAAACTCCCACCCTGTTGATTTGGTTTCAGCAGCATTTACATAAGCGCTTGAGTACCCCGTAGCTGTAGTAATTGACACAGGGAATAGCTGTGCAGAGTTATCATCATGGTAGTAAGTAACGCTTACATTCAGCTTATTTTTCAGAAAGCCGAGGTCTATACCAAACTCGTTTTCAACAGTTTTTTCAGGAACCAGTAAAGGGTTGTTGTATGTGCCATTTATTGACAGGGAAGCTAAGCCACCATAAGGGAAACCGCCTGATACTGAGAAAGTATTAACGGTTGAATACGGGTTAAGCGTGATTTGGCCTGTTTTACTGTAAGCAGCCCTGATTTTACCGAAGGACAACCAACTGCTTGATTTTAATGATTTAATTACATCGGTAAATGAAAAGGCAGCATCAACACCATATACGTCGTAGCTGTTGTTACCTGGTGCAAGCAGCGATGAATAGTCGCGACGGTAGTTAGCATGCAGGAACAAGTAATCATTGTAATTAACGCTCAGGTCACCGTACGCACCAATCAGGCGTATCTCGCTAATGCCCTGGCCAACACTTGGAATACCAGAACCATACGAGATGTTATATAATCCGGGTATAAAAAGGTTACCATTGCTTTGAGTTTGAGTATTTGAATAACGGTCCCAAATATCATTACCAACAATCAGTCTTGTATCAAATGCGCCAAATTTGCGCTGGAAACTCAAAGAAACGTTTTGCTCTATGCGTTTCTGGTAAACGCTCTGGTCAGTAACACCACCTGGTTTATCGCCACCAGACTGGTAATTACCTTCACCAAAGGGGTCACTCTTAGCGTAGTCACTAAACTTAATGCTATTAATTGTTCCTTTATAAACAGTTGTGCTGAATAAACCACCTAAAGTATAGTTAGCAGTTAACCAGGGGGCTATTTTAAGTGATGCAGTGAGTGAGCCCTGCAGGTTATCAACCTTGTTAACCTGGCGTGAGTTGTCAATAGCCCAATAAGGGTTGCCGTAATAAGCATTATAGTAATTATTACCATTGCCCCATGAATCGGGAGACTGCCAGTCTTTCAGCATTTGCAGCGGCACATTGGCAGGTGTGTTTAGCAGGTTCCAGTAAACTGCATTACCTGTAAAGTCGCCACCTACAACATTGGTTAATTTATGAGAATAGTTGATTGAGTAATCAATAGAAAAAATGCCATAAGTTCTTTTGCCGGCAAAACGAACGTTAGCACGCTCGGCCATGTCCTTAGGCTCGGTACCTTTTACGTTTGCATATTGCAAACCTACAAAGTTTGAGTTAAGGGCGTCACCAGAAGAAATAGATGCATCAGTCTGGCTGGTCCAGCCCGTTTGGAAAAACTGCCTCCTGGGGTCTTCAGCCTGTGCCTTAAAAGGCACTTTAAAAATGTCGCCATTTTCGTTAGGTGAACCAAGAATGCCCTTGTTTGGATCACCATCAAATGCAGGACCGTATTGCTGGTTTTCAAAAGGAATATAGCCTGTGAAACCAGTATAAGGGTCAGTTGAGTTGAAAGCATACGGAGTACCACCAAAGAACACGCCTGTTTCACCGCCGTAACCAGAATAAGTGGTTTGCAATGCAGGGAAGTAGGCCATTTGTTCGGCAGTAACCGTTTGCGCCAGGGTAATCCTTGGCTTGCCGTTTTTACTGCCCCTTTTAGTAGTGACAATAATTACACCGTTTGTTGCTTCTGAACCGTAGAGGGCAGAGGCGCTGGCGCCTTTTAACACTGACATTGATTCAATGTCTTCAGGATTAATTGAGGCAATAAAGTCACTTCTTACCAGCATACCGTCAACCACCATTAACGGCTGGTTATCGTAGTTAACATGTCTTTCACCACGTAACTGTACGCGGATACCGGGGTCAACGCCATTGTTCTGGATACTGATCTGTGCACCGGATACCTGGCCAACCAAACCCTGGATGGGGTTGATAGGTTTAGAGGCGTTTAGCTGATCAGAGTTTACAGTAGCAACACTGTAACCCAATGATTTAGCTTCCCTTTTAATACCCAGCGAGGTTACAACCACAGTTGAAAGTTCAGTGGTTTTAAGCGTTAACTGCACTGTGATATTGTTGTCGGGGCCAACCGTAACCTCTTTAGCATCGGCATTGGCAGACGTAAACACGAGCACATCACCAGTTTTTGCTTTGATGGAAAATCTTCCGTTGGGGTCTGCGACGGTAGCAACTTTGGTGCCCTTAACCGTAACGGTTGTAAAGCCCATGGGTGCCCCGTTAACGTCGGTAACTAAACCGGAAACGGTACGGGTTTGCGCTATTGCTATCGTTACAGATAGCAGTAGCACAAGTAATAAACTTGCAATTTTTCTCATGTGACTATAGTTTTTAAAAAATTATGCGTGTAAATATAGGGGGTAAACCACAAATATTTAAAAAAATTTAACGAGAGGTTAATTTCTCATTAACACTTAAGCAGACACAAGCGGCAATTAAATCGCTGCTTTTTAACATTATTTTAATAAGTTTCGTTTTTTCGAAAATAATTTCTCCTCTCATTCAAGGGTTTATCAATTTGTTTAATGGTTTCGGTCAAATACAAAACATTTTTTCTTTAGCTTTTACTCTGTGGTGGAAGACGCCAGGGCTAAAAGAGGTAACCCTGCAGCACCTTGAAACATATTTTCTATCGAGGTATAAACAGCCACCGGTAAAACAGGGCTAAAAAGAGGTATTAATTTCTGATAACAGAATTTATTTGTTAAACTTGTTATTATTTTATAATATATGAGAAACGCCTTATTAACGACGCTCTGTGTACTTATATATATTTGTGGATTTACACAACAATTTACCCTGCGGGAATTGCAATTGATGAGCATTTCGTCAGGAGTTAATAGTCAAACATTCGATAATCAATACCAGTCAATCAACGGCAGTGCTTTTTTATTCGATAACTGGGTGCAGGGCGAAGCAATAAGCGGTATTACCGGCCAGCATTTTACAGGTCTGAAACTAAAGGTTGACTTATACAAGTCAAAAATTTTCCTCAATCTTCATGATACTGTTTATGACTTAAGCGATGCTGCTAATATAAACAGGTTTATACTTTTTCCTGGTGAAAACGATACAATTAAAAAGATGATCTTTACTTATAAAGCGCCTGTGCCGGGCGCAGCAAGTAAATTGATGCAGGTTTTAGCCGAAGGCCCTAAGATATCGCTCTACAAAAATTTCACTAAAAATCCTGAGCAAGCTCAAACAGGACTTTATGCCGCAAAAGAAGAACGCTTTATGGATTATAAGCATTACTATGCGGTTAAAGATGGGGCTGTAACCGAAGTTACCATTTCAAAAAAAGGGTTCGATAAAGTGTTTACAGGTGACGATGCTGAAAAAATAAAGGCGCACTTAAAAAGTAAAGGTCTTTCCCCAGGCAATGAAGATGGCTGGGCAGAAGCGTTTACTTATTATAACAGTTTATAATCGCGCAGTCCATTGTTTACTGGAGTAATTTATTTAACACTGCAATTACCGAATCCGGCTTAATTGCTTTCGCAATAACAATACCCTTGTTATTAACCAGGAAGTTAAAAGGGATGCTGTCAAATTTTAAAGTGCGTGCCGCTGTTCCCCGCCACATCTTTTCATCTATAAGCTGTATCCAATCCAAATGCTGTGTGTTTACCATATTCCTCCAGGCGTTAATATCGTCATCAAAAGCAACACTTACCAATGCAAGCCTTTTACCATAGTCATGAAAAATCTTTCTTTTAATGTTATTAAAAAGCAAAGTTTTAGGATACCATGTTGCCCAAAAATCAATAAGGTAAAATCTATTCTCCAGGGACGCAGTTGAAAATTCCCTGCCGCTGATGTCGGGCAGGGTTATAACAGGCAATGTATCACCAATATTATATTCATTTGCATAAATACTAATCATTTCGCGGGCATCGTTCAACATTTCCTTTAGCTTTTGTATCTTACCAAATCGCTTTACTGCCCTCTCTAAAAGTGTAGCAGCAGAATCGTAGTTGCTTCCAAATTCAATAGTATTAAATGCCTTTATAAATGCTGCGGCATTATTTACAGTATCCGCATAATTGAAAGCATTTTGATATACACGATACAATATATCATTCCTGCGTTCCTGTAAAGTACCGGCATCACCTGGCTGCGGGTTGGCAACCAGGGCCAGGGAATCATAGCACAACTGCTGATTATTCAAAAAATTGCGAAGTGAGGTTGTTGCGGGCGACCCGGTGACATTATACTTTCCATTGGCGTTATTAATTGCAAGGTACACAGTGTCTGCATCAGCAATAAAGCTAAAACGGCGAGACCCACCTGCCACTTTTATTTCATACATACAATCGGGGCCATAGGGGATATTAAATATTATGGGACTATTATTGTTTACTACTATCGCAGAATCACTAATCCTTCTTTTTTCCCCTGCATAGGGAACCGGGTACATGTATATTTTTTCATTCCGCGCAGAGGAGATATTAATTTTTACGGTTGTAGTTCTCGTAACCTGCGTAGTATTACAACTGTAATTCAGCAATATAATTATGCAGGTAAATAGCCAATACCGGCATCGAAAAAAATTTAGCATGCTTAAAGTTGCATAAAAAAAGGTTGTCACCAAAAAGTGACAACCCTTCATTGTATTTTGTAACGTTAATTAATTATCCCTTGTCCACTTTTCATACACCTGCCTGGTGTATTTATTTTCATCAGTAGTACCAGAAGGATCATAACCATAGTGCATCCAGAAAATTTTACCACTTGGATCGTATGTATTATTATAAGTACTGCTCACATAAGGGCTTCCCGGGTAAGTGCTAAGGCCAACAGGGTTGTCTTTAGTCATAAAGCCGCCATTTGTTGTGGCCCCCAGCGGAGCATAATTAATTAGTTTATTATCGCTGCTAACATCAAACATAAAATAGTAATTAGACCCGTATAAGTCTGAGTGAGGCGCCTCACAACGAACTGAGCTGATTGTATATAAATGTTTGTCATCTGCAATATCGCGAGGCGATGAGGGGTGAACAAAGTAACCTTTAACAGTGTAGTCTGCCTCGTACTGATTTTTAATGGTTATAGTAAACACAACCCGTTGCTGACCGCTGATTATGTTTGAGGTGCTGCCCGATACGCTTGTAATTTTTACTCCAACGGCAAAAGTTGAACCGCCTGCAGACATTTTTGTTACATCAAATGAAGCTGCAGCGCTGCCTGAAGATCCTGTAACATCTATTGAAGAAGGCAAATTGTAAGTGCCGGACGGAGCTTGCTCGTAGGATGTTCCATTTATATTATTATAATCGTCAACCGCAGACGGATCTTCTGCAACCTGCACACTTGCATTTCCAGTAACACCAGACAAGAATACCTTAAGCGAATCGGTAATAACGCCTACTGTTGATACTTCAGAAATGCTAATCCCGTCACTGAGCGTTCCCCCAAATCCAATACCGGGGGCCGAGCCTTCCATCGAAACGTCAACAATATCCTTTTCCTTAGTACAGCCAAAAACAACAGCACCCAGGAAAAACATAGCAT
>DASZUX010000602.1:0-1683 GCA_035547455.1 Chitinophagaceae bacterium | reverse complement strand
ACTTATCAAGCCCCCAGCCAAAAACTGCAAACTCTTTTGCGGGGTTTGGTGTTTTGAAAGGTATAAATAAAATACAGAGGGTTACTATTGCAGAAAGGACAAGGGTTCTCGTCCAATAACTTTTTTGCACCATTATCAGGGTAATAATAATTGAAATAATCATACCTATAATGGGTGCAAGAACAATAAATATGAGTGTTTTGTAAATACTTTCTGCATCAATACTGCCAAAACCTGCATGTGCCACGGCTGCGCCTGCAAAGCCTCCTATAAGCGTGTGGGAAGATGAGGAAGGTATACCGTACCACCAGGTTAACAGGTTCCAGCATATTGCCGCAACAACGCCGCATAGTATAACGGGTAGTGTAATAAACTCCTTATGCACAGTTTTGGCAACGGTATCGGCAACAGCATGCTCTTTAAATACAAAATAAGCGGCAAAATTAAAAAAAGCAGCCCAAGCAACGGCCTGGAAGGGGGTAAGTACTTTTGTTGAAACTATGGTGGCTATTGAATTTGCAGCGTCGTGAAAACCATTTATATAGTCAAATGAAATTGCAAGGCAAATAATAATTATAAGTAAAACTGGCATAAGTATTAATTGGCTGTTAGCACGGTTTATATAAAGCGTAAACAGGTTGCAGCAGCAAACTATGCATACTTGATGATGATTGATTCAATTACATTGGCTGCATCTTCACACTTATCTGTAGCGGTTTCCATTACCTGGTAAATATCCCGCTTTTTTATTACAGCCTTGGCGTCTGGTTCGGTATCAAAAAGGCGGTCAATGCTCATGTCATAAATATCATCTGCCTGGTTTTCAATACTGTTAACCTTTACCAGTGCATCAGTTATCTTGCGCAGGTTTTTCATATTTCTCAATTCGCTTACAGCATGCTGTACCTGCTCCGCTCCTTCTTCAATAAGGTCTGCCATTTTACGAATTCCCATGTCATTGGGGTCAATGCGGTAAAAGTTTATTTTTTTGGCAGATGAATAAATAAAGTCTGCTATATCATCCAGGGCAGTAGCAAGGTAGTGTATATCTTCCCTGTCAAACGGGGTAATAAAGTTTCTGCCTAATTCAGTAAATACACGGTGGGTATGCTCATCATTTTTATGCTCAAGGTCTTCCACCTGCTTTATAAGCGAATTTCTCTTTTCAAAATCTGGCTCATTAACAATTTTAGTTAACAAAACGGCCATTTCTGTTACGGTGGCTGCCACATCTTCAAACAGGTCGTAAAATATCCTGTTTTTTGGAACGAATAGCCTGGCTAAGTTGAGGGCCATGTGCAAAATTTTAAGCAAAAATAAAGGTATAGGCTGAATAGCCGCACAGTTTAAATTCAATTAACATTGGCTGTAAATAACGCGGAAACCTTTGCCTGTATTAGCACGAAAGCCAAAACAATTGTTGTATTCCCCCACAATTGTTAACAATAAAATAATATAATGATAATGCTATGGTAACACGAAAATCAAGGGTATAAGTGCAGTAAAAAAAAGTATTTGCCGGCAGCAAATGTTTGCTAATCTTTTTTAGCAGACAAGGTAAAACCAATAGTGGTGCCCACATCAGGCTTGCTGCGGGCATGGATGGTTTGCCCATGTGCCTCAATAATATGTTTGCAAATGGCAAGGCCGAGGCCGGTACCGCCTACATTGCGGCTGCGGCCA
>DASZUX010000601.1:0-10784 GCA_035547455.1 Chitinophagaceae bacterium | reverse complement strand
AACTCTATCTTACCATCCTTGTCCATGTCCGTAAACGGGGCAGGGCCAATTCCCTGTGTTTTATCATTATAAACGCATTCAACAAGCTCATTCGCTTTTTGCTTTGTAAGTTTAAATGCCTTAAGCTTATTGTAGCTTGGGCGGTCATCAACCTCCAGGAACAAAAGAATAATACCGCTTTGCTCAATTAGCCTGTTATAATTGCTTTTGTAAATAATTCCGTCTATTTTATCGCTTATAGGGCTATTATTATAATAAATTATATCTTCTGTAACCACAATACTATCCCCCGATATTGTTCTTAAAGTAATCTTCTCAGGCGTTTGGCGGCAATACAATAAAAAAGAAATTAATATGAGTGCAATTCTCACAGAGATTTTGTTTTAATAATTTCAATCGAATGAACGGCGATTAACCGTACACTTTTTGTACCCGGCGTATGTTATAAGACAATCAAAAACAATTAATCATCACTCTTCGCTTCCCTGTCAAATAACTCGCTGGGCAATATGCCAAATTCTTTCTTAAAGCTGGCGGCAAAATGTCCGAGGTTGCTGTAACCAACCATCATGCCCACCTGTTTAATAGCATATTTTTCTTCCAGCAGCAGGTCTTTAGCACGCATCATGCGGTTTTTCTGGTAGTATTCATATACAGGCAGTCCGTACATAGCCTTAAAATCTTTTTTCAGCTTGGTAGGGCTCATTGCTGAAATTTTTGACAGGTCGCTTATAGTTGGCGGCGTAACAGAAAAATCTTTCACCAGTAGTGATTCTACTTTTACCAGCCTTGCGATTTCATCATCACGCATGCTGACACCTTTTTCTTCATGCTGCACTTTTTCCATAAACTGCATAAGAAAGCGCTCCAGCAAAAGCAGTATCCTGTTTTGTATAAAAGCGGTCCGTAACGGGTGGTCGTCACTATTTTTTAAAAGGTCATTTAGTATCAGCCGGTAACCGGCATCAATAGGGGATGTATTTACTTTTTTTACCATTTGTGCAAAATGGTATGATACAAATGCATCAACTACATTATGGTTAAGCAGGTTAAGCAGGTGCTGTTTCTCAAATATCAGCTTGGCGGTGCGCACGCGGGTATTGGCGGGCAGCAGGAACTTTGACTGGATAAGCGAATTGGTAAGCAGCACCATATTTTGCTGAACTACCCGTACATCCTTTTCAGCGCTTTTTGCAGGCACAGTATCATCAGTAAATGATGTTTCATTAAACTGCAGTATAAAAAACTGGTGGTTAGGCGTGGGAGAGCGGTGCAGCAGCAGGTCGTCGTTAAAGACGGTATCGCCAATCATCCCTGAAATGCCTTCGGACAGCATAAACGATGACAGGAAGCCCTTGCCGTAATTGGCGGGTATTGTCAAATGGTTTTTCTCGGCCCTTGTGTTAAACAGGCGGGCACAGGTTTGTATAAAATCTGTGTACACACTGTCGCTGTAATTTAATTCTAACACAGTAGTAATTGGATTTTTTTTGCTTATATATCAGCAGGCAATTGCTCGAACGTTTTTTGAAATTTTTTTGAAAACTCTCCCACATTGCTATATCCCAATTCGTTGGCTACCTGCTGCAAAGTATATTTTTTTGATAAAAGCATTGCTTTTGCTTTATTCATGCGCTTTTTTTGAAAGTACTGGTACACGGGCATACCATACATTTTTTTAAAAAGCGTCTTAAGCTTGCTTGGGCTCATTGCAGCTATTCTTGATAGCTGGTTAATGCCTGGTGGCTGTAAAGAAAAATCACTCACCAAGGCCTGTTCTACCAATTTAAGTCGTACAATTTCCTCGCCCGACATTTTTAGGTTTACATTTACATCGTTAATTTTTTTAAACAGCTTTGTAAAAAAACGCTCAATAATCAGCATCACCCTGTTTTGTACAATCAACTGTTTAAAGTCTTTTTTTATTCCTGTATCGGTAAGTTCATGTACCAGCCGCCTGTACTCAACATCAAGCATTTCGTAATGGTAGGCGGGAGATTTAAGCGAAATAAAATTGAGTATAATTTCACCACCTTCCTCGCGCCCCAGCATACGGTGCAACCAGTCTTTGCTCATTATCACATTTACGCTTTGTTGTGGCACCCCTGCTGATGCAAGGTGGTACCACTCGTTGGTAGTGCTTCCAAAAAAAACAGATGACTTTGCTGCCCCGCCTTCTGCACCTATAATATCATCAATCCTGAAGGAGTAGTATTCGGCGATGGTCTTTTTGCGGTAAAACATAATGTCCTGTGCGGGACAGTAATCATAAATAAGTAACTGAAGACCGTTGGGCAACTTAAGCAGCCGCACACTGCCTGCGGCTATTTCAGGCGGAAAAACAATCGTGTCTTCCGTTATTTTTAGCTGCAATACACGGCCAATGTGCCTCAGCAGGTCTTCATAGCTGGTTAGATTATATTCAATCTTTATCACAATTGGATTTTAAAGATACTTCAGCGGGTTTCGCCTGGCTGAAAGTATATATTTTTTTATGTTAAGC
Source organism: Chitinophagaceae bacterium (assembly GCA_035547455.1). Taxonomy (GTDB): domain Bacteria; phylum Bacteroidota; class Bacteroidia; order Chitinophagales; family Chitinophagaceae; genus JABDFW01. Next base: position 8,281 of record DASZUX010000601.1, on the reverse strand, counting down.
CAAAAGGCCATTATCATGTAAATTATTATAGGGGAACCTATAGTAAGGAAGGTAATGTATATAAACCAGGTTCTTATACGGGCGGTAGCAATACCCAGGCGCTGCCCTATAGCGCTGCAAACCCCAAAGGCCTGCCATTCTATAAACCGGCGCAACTTATTCATACTGCAATTTAAAAAAACACGCATATTCACGCAAACAGTTTTTTCTAAAAATTTTGTTTTAATGTACCTTCGCCGCATTGCGTTACCAAACGCTCCCGCATCGCCATCATATTTCGTTCTTTGTTAAAACTTCTATTCTATGGCTTTTGATATTGAAATGATTAAACGTGTTTATGCAGGTTTGCCCGCCAAAGTTGGGGCAGCCCGTAAAACATTGGGCAGGCCTTTAACCTTAGCTGAAAAAATATTATATGCTCACCTGCATGCCGACCAACCGGTTACAACATTTGAGAGGGCAAAAACTTATGTTGATTTTGCCCCAGACCGCGTGGCTATGCAGGATGCCACAGCACAAATGGCGCTGCTGCAATTTATGCAGGCGGGCAGACCTAAGGTGGCGGTGCCTTCTACGGTACACTGCGACCACCTTATACAAGCAAAATCAGGAGCAAAAGAAGATTTGGATACAGCGCTCGCCGCCAATAAGGAGGTGTACGACTTTTTAGCTTCAGTATCAAATAAATACGGCATTGGTTTTTGGAAACCTGGAGCAGGTATTATTCACCAGGTAGTATTGGAAAACTATGCTTTCCCCGGCGGAATGATGATTGGTACCGATAGCCACACCCCTAATGCGGGCGGTTTGGGTATGATTGCCATAGGTGTTGGCGGTGCTGATGCCTGCGACGTTATGGCAGGCTTGCCCTGGGAATTAAAATGGCCCAAGCTGATAGGCATTAAGCTTACCGGGAAAATGAGCGGGTGGACAAGTGCGAAAGACATTATTTTACGTGTTGCCGGCATTTTAACCGTAAAAGGTGGAACCGGTGCCATTGTTGAGTATTTTGGAGAAGGGGCGGACAGCCTTAGCGCTACCGGCAAGGGAACCATTTGTAACATGGGTGCTGAAATTGGCGCTACCTGCAGCCTTTTTGCCTACGACGACAAAATGAGCAGTTACCTGAAACTTACCAATAGGGCGGATGTTGCAACGCTTGCCGACAGCGTAAAAGAATACTTGCGCCCGGATGATGATGTGTACGCTAACCCCGAAAAATATTACGACCAGTTGATTGAAATAAACCTGGATGAACTGGAGCCGTATGTAAACGGCCCATTTACTCCAGACCTTGCATGGCCTATAAGCAAGTTTGCTGAAGCGGTAAAGCAGAATGAATGGCCAGAAAAACTGGAAGTAGCCCTTATAGGCTCCTGCACCAACTCTTCTTACGAAGACATAAGCCGCTCCGCCTCGCTGGCAAAGCAGGCTACTGATAAAGGTCTTAAAGCTAAAGCCGAGTTTACCATTACACCCGGCAGTGAGCTGGTACGTTACACCATAGAGCGCGATGGCTTTTTAAATACCTTTGACCAGATTGGCGGCGTTGTATTAGCTAATGCCTGCGGCCCCTGTATTGGGCAATGGGCCCGTCATATTGACGACCCCAAACGTAAAAATTCCATTATTACTTCGTTCAACCGCAACTTTGCCAAACGTAACGATGGCTTTTCAGGTACACATGCTTTCGTGGCTTCGCCGGAAATTGTAACGGCGTTTGCCATTGCGGGAGACCTTACCTTTAACCCGCTTACAGACAAGCTTAAAAATGAGCAGGGTGAAGATGTAATGCTGGATGAACCCACCGGGTTTGAATTACCCCCTGCAGGGTTTGCGGTAGACGACCCCGGTTTTGTGCCCCCGGCTGAAGACGGAAGTAATATAAATGTTGCGGTATCGCCGGACAGCCAGCGCCTGCAGTTGCTGGAGCCATTTGCAGCATGGGAAGGCACAGACCTTAAAGGGCTGAAATTGCTGATTAAAGCAAAGGGAAAATGTACCACCGACCATATAAGCATGGCTGGCCCGTGGCTTAAGTTTCGCGGCCACCTGGATAATATTTCAAACAATATGCTTATAGGTGCAGTTAACTTTTTTAACGAGAAAACAGACAGTGTTAAAAACGAGCTTACCGGCGAATATGGTCCTGTGCCGGCTACCCAGCGTGCTTATAAAGCCGCCGGTATTGGCAGCGTGGTAGTAGGTGATGAAAACTACGGCGAGGGCAGCAGCCGTGAGCACGCAGCCATGGAACCCCGCCACCTGGGCGTACGCGCCATACTGGTAAAAAGTTTTGCCCGTATACATGAAACCAACCTTAAAAAGCAGGGTATGCTGGCGCTTACTTTTGCCAATAAGGAAGATTATGATAAAGTGCTGGAGGACGATGTTATAGATATAGTTGGCCTTACCGAGTTTGCTCCCGGCAAGCCGCTTACCATCATCCTGCATCATGCTGATGGAGGTACTGATGCTTTTACAGCTAATCACACCTATAACGAGCAGCAGATTGAGTGGTTTAAGGCAGGCGGTGCGCTCAACATCATCAGGAAGAAGTTTGCAACAGCATAAATAATTTTGCGTCAGCTAAAAGCCTTGCAGCAATGCGGGGCTTTTTTATGCCAAAAACATTAATCAAACAACAAAATATTTACATGAAGAAGGCATTACTGTTTCTATTGGGTGCACTGCTCTGTTTTACCACGGTAACATTTGCACAATCAAAAAAGTCGCCTATCAGCATCATCGCTTATTATGCCGGCGACTCCGCCCATATTGATGCTTACCCGGTAGAAGAGCTTACGCATATTATCTACAGCTTTACACATCTTAAGGGCAACGAAATTTATATACATAATAAAAGAGACAGTGCGACTATTAAGCACCTGGTAGCATTGAAGAAAAGAAACCCCAAACTTAAAATAATACTTTCTATGGGTGGGTGGGGCGGTTGCGGCCCCTGCTCTGAGGTATTTTCTACAGATGCGGGCCGTAAGGAATTTGCTGCTTCAGTATTGCATACCCTGCAATATTTTAGTGCTGATGGTATTGACCTGGACTGGGAATACCCTGCTATTCCCGGTTATCCCGGCCACCGCTTTGTACCTGAAGATAAGCCCAACTTTACAGCCTTGTGCCAGGCCCTGCGTGATGCGCTGGGAAATAAATATGAAGTAAGTTTTGCTGCCGGTGGCTTTACAACTTACCTGCAGCAATCTATTGAATGGGATAAGATTGCCCCATTGGTGGATAAGGTAAACCTGATGACCTACGACCTGGTGCATGGCTTTAGTAAGGTAACCGGTCATCATACCCCGCTATATTCAACACCGGAGCAAAAAGAGTCAGTGGATAATGCGGTACGTTACCTTGATTCCATACATTTTCCTGTAAATAAGCTGGTGGTGGGCGCTGCTTTTTATGCCCGCATATTTGATGTGGATGTAGATGCCAATAAGGGCCTGTACCAGCCTGGTAAATTTGACCATGGTGTTGACTATAACCATTTTAATAAAGATTCGCTGGAAAACCTGGGTTTTGTGTTTTACTGGGATGATGTAGCCAAAGCTCCTTATGGTTATAATCAAAAACTAAAGCAGGTAATTACGTTTGACGATAAACGTTCACTAGCCTTAAAAACAAAATATGCCATTTACCATCACCTTAACGGCATCATGTTTTGGGAGTTGGGCAATGATGTGACAAAAGACGGTTTATTGCAGGCCATTTACGATGCTGCCACGCATTAACAGGCAGTTGATTATTAGATAGGGTGGCCGTTACTAACACGTAGGGTTTTGCCCTTTACCTGTTAAGGTTTACAATTGCGTTAATCCACTGCTTTTTTAAGCTTTACCAGTTGTTGCAGTAAAGGTTCCAGTAAATCAAGGCGTAGCATATTGGCGCCATCGCTTAGGGCACAGGCCGGGTTGGGGTGCGTTTCAATAAACAGGCCGTCTGCACCGGTGGCAATGGCTGCTTTGGCTATAGTACCTATAAGGTGCGGGTTACCGCCGGTAACGCCGCCCGCCTGGTTGGGCTGCTGCAGGCTGTGGGTGCAGTCCATTATAACGGGTACGCCGTGGCTGCGCATAATAGGTATGTTGCGGTAATCCACCACCAAATCCTGGTAGCCAAAACTATTACCACGTTCGGTAAGCATAATTTTTTCATTACCTGCCTTTTTAATTTTATCTACAGCAAACTTCATCGCCTCGCCGCTTACAAACTGGCCTTTTTTTACGTTTACTATTTTGCCTGTTTCAGCGGCTGCTGCCAATAAATCCGTTTGCCGGCACAAAAAGGCAGGTATCTGCAGTATGTCAATATATTGCGCCGCTGGTGCAGCCTCATCGTGTGCGTGAATATCGCTTGTGGTGGGTACGTTATAAATTTCGCCTACTTTTTTTACCAGTTGCAAGCCGGTTTCATCGCCAATACCTGTAAAACTGCCGGCACTGGTTCGGTTGGCTTTTCGGTAGCTGGCTTTAAATACGTACGGTATGCCCAGGTTTTTGCAAATAGCCGATACTTTCTCACCAACTTCCATCACCAGTTCTTCGCTTTCCACTACGCATGGGCCTGCTATCAAAAAAAAGCTGCTATCGTCATATTGTTGTCCTTTAAACAAATCTGTAAGAAAACCCGGTATCATCCTGTAAAAATTTTGAAATGCGAACTTACTATAAACTTTTCTTTTCTTTGCTGGTTCAATAAACAGCCTTCATGGTAAAAGATAAAATACTGGTAATAGGAGCCTCCGGCCAGATAGGCGTTGAGCTAACGCTTGCTTTGCGAAAAATATATGGTAATGCCAACGTAGTGGCCAGTGACCTTAGGGAAGAAAATGAACTGCTCAAAGGCACAGGGCCTTATGTTTCGCTTGATGTAATGAACAAGGAAATGCTGCACGTACAGGTAATACGCCAAAACATAACACAGGTGTACCTGCTGGCTGCTATATTGAGCGCCACAGGAGAGAAGAACCCCACGCTTGCCTGGAACCTTAATATGCAGGGTCTTTTAAACGTGCTGGACATTGCCCGCGAGGAGCAGATAAAAAAAGTGTACTGGCCCAGCAGTATTGCAGTATTTGGCCCAACATCACCTAAAAAAATGTGCCCGCAACAAACTATTATTGAACCTATTACCGTATACGGCATAAGCAAATATGCTGGTGAATTTTGGTGTAACTATTACAACCGCCGTTTTGGGGTTGATGTACGCAGCCTGCGGTACCCTGGCTTAATAAGCTATAAGTCTGCCCCGGGCGGCGGTACTACTGATTACGCAATTGAGATATTTCATGAGGCGCTGGAGGATGGCAAGTATGAATGCTTTTTGAGAGAGGATACGTACCTGCCCATGATGTATATGCCTGATGCCATAAAGGCAACTATTGATTTGATGGAAGCGCCGGCTGAAAATATTTCGGTGCGTACATCGTACAATGTCGGTGCGGTTAGTTTCTCCCCCAGAGAAATTGCAGCGGCTATTAAAAAGCATATTCCCGGTTTTACTATAAGCTACGAACCTGACTACAGGCAGGCTATTGCAGATAGCTGGCCGCAAAGTATTGATGATAGTGTGGCCCGCGCCGACTGGGGCTGGAAACATGAATATGACCTGGACAGGATGACGGAGGATATGCTGAAGAACCTGGCTGCAGAAAAATAGCAATCCTTTTTTATTACTGTATAATAAAATGCACCATGAAAAAAATTACCATCGCCCTGCTTTGTATTATTATGGCAGCGGCTGCAAAAGCACAAATTACAGACACGTCCGCTTTAAGTAAAAATGCCGCTTACGCCGGTGTAACCCCTGCTAAAAAGCATTACAAAGCCATTTATCAATTAGATACGAACGACCCAAAGATTATTGACAAGGCGTTACATAATATGCAAAGTGCCCTCAATGACCCCAGGCTTGCCGGAAAACTGGAACTGGAGTTGGTTACTTTTTTCAGTGGAACTGACGTAGTGTTAAAAGGAAGCAGGTATGAGCAGGATTTGAAAGATCTGATAAAAAAAGGTGTAATTGTTGCCCAGTGTAATAATAGTCTGCTTCAACGTAAAATAGGCCGCGACAAGGTATATGATTTTGTGGCCGTAGTACCAAGCGGCAATGGTGAACTAATCATCCGCGCCAGCGAAGGGTGGGTGATTGTGAAGCCGTAATAGCTTTTTTTATGGGTTAATAACAGCCTTTCTTTTACGTGGAGGATACCATCATTATTCACTGCTAAAAGCCATTACCTGCCCGTATAGTAATAATTACACGCTGGTAACTGGTAAGCGAAGGCGAACCATTATCGGTAGCTTCAAGAATAATATGTATCGTTTGGCCTGCAACGGCATCTTTGGGTATGGTAATCACCATACGTTGAGAGGCTGGATTTGATAATGTGATTGCATGCGGGTAGCTGCCTGCAGGTAATTGCCACCAGCTAAGCGTTATACCATCGCCATCAGGGTCTGTAGCCAACCCGTTCAATCGTATTTTTTCGCCGGGGGAAGCCAGCACCTGTAAAGGCCCTTCAATAGTTACCACGGGCGCATGGTTTGCATCAGTATATTTTGATGTTACTGCCCACTTAAGGCGTGCGGCAAAATCGTTCTGTGCAGCAGGAAAAAAATCAGGGTATTCCCCTGTGTTTTTGTTTATCGAACCAAGCGCAGATACCATGGCCTGTTGCGATGTATCGCTTATAAGAAATGGTGAAGTTTCCGGCGACTGGCTGATGGCCGTGCGGCCGCCCCAGCCACCATAATCACCTTCTTCATAAGCACGAAGCCCGTTGCCCAGCATGTTCATAAAGGTAAAGTCATCACCTTCGCCAAGCCAACTGCCTTTTGCCTGTACAGGCATCCAAACGGCATAACCCATGCTTCTTAACTGCTCGTTGGTATAGCCAGACAAGCCAAAATAATCCATCTTATCGCCTTTTACCATCTGTTTGCCATCGCCCCATACACGGTATAAGGCGCCCAGCGGTCCGCGGCTGGTAATATTTTCTTGCATCCAGGCAGGGGTAAGATACACCGAATCAGCAGGCTTTGCATGCAGTTGTGCACCATAACTATAATTTGGGCCACCCCTGAACTGCCTGTACTCAATACCCGGCCAGTTAGGCTTTATGTATTTAGCATAAGTATCATCCTGGTCGCCGGAGGGGAGCAATACTACCTTATGCGAAATTTTCTTTTTAATCGCATCCCATTGTGTAGTGTTTTCGTACTGTTCCTGTATTGACTTAAGCGCCCTTGCTATGGTGCTTTGCCCGCCCCATGCCGTTATATACAATTGGCCGGGCTTATCGTCAAGCATTAACGATTTAATCAAATCCGATCCCGGTGAATTTTTAGAAATATCACCGTCAAATTCAATATTGCCATACCTGATTTTTGATTTAAGCTCATCCGGTGCAGGGTAGTTGGAGTTATGTACTTTAAGGTTGGGATATGCCTTTGCATACGCATCAACGGCATTGTCAATAAAACGCTCATTGTCTGCCCAGCGCCAGGAGGTGCAGGGACATGTGTCCAACCCAAACCGTGCATACTCCCGCCCTGGTACAAACCATTTGGTGCCTTTCCCGTCTCCCTTCCAGTGATAGCCGCTGCTGGCATATATTAGCCCTTCTACCTTTACATCGCTGCTGTACATCAAAAAACGAATAAGGGAATTATTATCATCAAGCTCAGGGTCGGCAGTAATTACCACCCGCGGTTTAACCGGCATATTAAGGGTTTGTGCATTTGCAGTACAGGTAAAAAAACATATTGCGGGTAATGCAATAGTATAAAAGCGTACTTTTTTAAGTAAGCCTGGCTGGGTTACACTCATAATGGCAGCTTTAAGATTATTTAATTTTTTTGGAACGTATGTTTAATTCTGCATGTGCACCCCGCGTGTTTATACTTGAATTTTTGTCTCTGCTTTGTTAATGCGGGGCGTCACTATTGCAAAAATAGTTTATTGTAACAAATTGTGACAAAGCTTTACAAGTTAGCTCCCTCCCGCAAATGAGATAGCTGAATAAAAAGGAATACCCCAGTACTGTACCCGGCAAGACTGGCGGTCCTTTTATGTTAATTTAAAACCTGTAGTGACCTTACTGCCGTATATTTGCTGTCTTTTTAGGTAGAAGCCTATTTTTTACCGACGAATGCATGGACAAATTATTAGCTAAATGAGTGTAAGGTACACCCTGGTTATTACAATAGCAGCCTTTTTTTGTATTGTACATACTGCCCCGCTACATGCGCAAAATACC
>DASZUX010000600.1:0-2649 GCA_035547455.1 Chitinophagaceae bacterium | reverse complement strand
GGCAATACGACAATGTAACAAAAACATGGTATGCGGATATTGATATGCCTGAAATTGATAACTATGTAAATGAAACCAACGGTATTGTGGTATCAATAAGCTTTGGCGACGGTGTGTACGAGCTTTTGCCCGATGTATATAATAATTATGCTTTTTATGTAACACATTCACCAGGTGTTCTTACCATTGAAGCGCAGGACCAGGCGGGTACCACTTACCCCCCTGATGGCGACATTCTTGCTAAAATTGTAATAATACCTTCAGCATAGTTATATAATGCAGGCTAACTTGTAATGCCGGTATATTGCTCTATAAAAACTGCCATCTCATCAATGCGGGTTGAAGCATATACCTCCCTGTGAATATTAAGTACATCCGATGAAAAAATGTGTTTGTTGTCATAATGGCTGTTAAGCGAATATACCGGCATACATTCAGTAAAAACATACCGGCGTGTAACAATATTAAAAAGCACCAGGGGTATAACAACATCGCCACCTGACCGCTGGCGTATAAGCAAAAAAACAGGGTAGTCAAGCAGGCTTTGCCATGGTGAAATATTTAGCAGCGCATCAAAAAAAAGGTAATGCATTAAATGGGCCTGCTGGTTCTGTATAGTAAGGGCCGCCTGTAATTCAGCAAGGTTTTGCTGCATGTCTGCCAATGGCTGGTACATGGCAGGGACATTTTTAAATGGTAGCCATTCACTATTGGCAGCATTAAAATATTCAATAGCCTCGGTGCCTATACCAAGCTTGTAGTCAAACGCTGCATAGCCGGGTACTACATACCCGGGATAAAAATAGTGCAGGCCCTGTTGCCTGCAGTAATCAATTTTTGTATAAATAATGCACTTGCCCAGGCTGTACTTTTTATAATCCGGGTGGTATATTGATACAATGCCCTCGGCACTTGTTTTACCCATATCAAAAAAACCGGAAGCAATAAGAGTCTCACCGTTGTAAAGGTTAACCTGCCATGTGTTGTAAATATTGTGTACATAACCGCCGTGTAACAGGTTTTTTAAAGAAGTGTGAGTGTCAAATTTCAACCCCGTTTTATATTTTTCATAAAGGGCTTCGTGCTGTTTTGTAATTTCCGCGCGCTTTACTTCTGTTCTTAATTTGTCAATACGTTTTAATACACCGGCGTGGCCGGGCATATATGCCTGCAGGTTTACCCGAAGCCATACGGCACTGTAAAACTTATAATTAAATTGTAAAAAATGGGTAGTAAATATTGTCTGGTTCATTCTGAACCATCCTCTTGCAAGGTATTGGTCTAACGCTTCAGGTGATAATGATAACGGGGTCTCAGATGCCGCAAACATGATTTTAAAAATAGGTGGTAAATGCGATATTACTAAATTTGTTTAAAACAACTGTTTTGTAATTACAGGTTACCGGGCATACTGAGCGTGTGGCGATATAACAACCCGTGCAAAATTATGTTTATTGATTTTTTTGGCTTTAATTTGCTTGCTATGAGTTACAAGTACTTTACCTGTTTTTTGGCATTGTTATTTACCGGTGCTGCGTATGCACAGCGGTTTGATACTACCGTTAAAATGAATGACGAGGGATTTCGTGTTATGGCCAGCAATAAGGATTTTGATAACAACAATGTAACTGTGGAAGGAATAAAGCTTTCACTTGATAACTCCCGCCAGATTGATTTCGCAGTAAAGGGAAGGGTTTCAAAAGCTGCCGTTGATGACCTGACAGGTGATGGTGACCCCGACTTAATAGTTTGCGTTTATGGTGGTACAAATAACCTGATTGGCAACGTAATTGGCATTTCTTATGCCAAGGCTGAAAAAACATTAAAGCCTATCATTTTCCCCGACATTTACAGCGACCCTAAAATAAGGGACGGCTATCGCGGGCATGACGCTTTTTCATTAGTTGTAGGTACGCTTTTGCGCAAGTTCCCGGTATATTTACAGGGCGACACGGACGATAAACCAACCGGCGGCATAAGAACGGTACAATATAGTGTAGCGCCGGGTGAGCAGGGACGGCTGTCATTTAAAGTACTCCGCTTTTTTGATACCAGGCCAGGCGAATAAATAAGGCTGGTATAATAGCATTAGTAAAGGTGCGGTTAATGCAGCGCGGCACACTGCATTAACCGCACCTTTTAGCGTTAGTTTAAACGCGTATACGCGAAGCCAACACGGTAGTGCCAAGCCCCAGAAGGGCAACTACCGTAAACGACCAGCGAAGGTTAGATGCCTGTGCGATGAAACCAATTAACGGTGGCCCTGATAAAAAGCCCAGGAAACTTATGGTTGATACAGCCGCCAGCGCCATGCCGGGTGACATTTTAGATGACCGGCCAGCAAGTGCAAATACCATAGGCACTACACACGAAACGCCAATGCCTATCAGCAGGCACCCCGCAGTTGCTGTAGCCATATACGGCAGTAATACCAGTGTAAACAGGCCTGTTGCAATAAGTACGCCGCTTAGCTGCAGTATGTGTTTTACCCCGAATTTGGTAACTAGTTTGTCCCCAACAAACCTGCCGCTTGCCATGGTTGCTGTAAAGGCTACGTAACCTATTGTTGCAAATGTTTTTGCATGCACAATTTTTTGAAAATAAATGCCGCTCCAGTCTGCCATACAGCCTTCGCATAACATGCAGCAA
>DASZUX010000599.1:0-2596 GCA_035547455.1 Chitinophagaceae bacterium | reverse complement strand
CTTTACAAAACCGACTACCTATTTACAACCGTAATATAAAGCTGCCATTTTTAATTTCGCTTCTTATCCCAGTTTATTCTTTCAGCCCTGCCAAGTTTAAGAATGCCCAGCATTTGTATGGTGGCAGCATCGTTCATGTGGTACATATTGGCACGCGCTTCTTTTACTTCATCAACTGTAACTATAGACGATTTATTGCCCAAATCGGGGCTGTTACGTATATAACTTAATACGGATGCAATCCATTTATCATCCTGTTTTACCATACTGGGCATCTGGTCGGGGTAAGCCTTTCCGTCTACAGGGCCTTTAAGCCCATACAATAATATTTGTATAGGTATTATTTTTTCATCTCTTACCCTTGCAGAGCCGGCCAGCGGCGGCGCAGGCATTTGTTTGCCGCCAATTTGTATGCCCTTACCATCAGGGCCATGGCAGGTTGCGCAAAGTTGCTTGAAAATAGTAGCGCCATTATTAACTAACTCACGCTGCTGAGGGGTAAGGCTTAGTGTTAGCCTGCGTTCCTCTGCCACCCGTTTTTGCGTTTCTGTAAAAGCACTGTATGAGAATTGCATAAGTTCATTGTTCTTGTTGGCCACCAGCAGGCTTTTAACAATGGCCTGCGCTTTAGGCAATTTGCTGCTGCGCAACGACAGTGATAATTGTATCAGCACATCAGCGCTGGCATCGCTTTGCAGCATGCCCAGGCTATCAATAAATTTTTCATCACCAGCCTTAATAAATTGCTCCCCAATCCATACAGCGGCTTTACGCACCTGCGGGTCAGTGTCTTTCAACGCAGCATACAAGGTAGTTTTATCAATAGCACCCAACCCCTCCAGAGTCCACAAAGCATGTATGCGCGAAAGTTGTGGCTGGTTATAGTTAAGTTTTAATTCACCCACGGCCATGGCCCGCAAGGCAGGAACAACGGATAAATCGTGCCTTACAATAATTTCCTTCTGGGCATTGTCTCTCCACCAACCGTTAGGGTGGGCTAAGTAGGTAACCAGTTTAGCGGCAGGCGCTTTTAAAATATCCGGCTTTGTTTTATCTGGTTCAAAGCCATCGTGTACAATGCGGTAAATACGCCCCATACCCCTGTTTTTAAAAAGCTCTTTTTCGGCTATCATTTTACCGAGGTACGAATCCGGTTTTGTCCATTCGCTTTCCTGTATAATACCGTGGTACATATCAACAATATAGAAGCAGCCATCCGGGCCAGTGTAAGTATTAATAGGCCGGAAGTTCATGTCGGCAGAGGCCAGCCAGTCCTGCCGGCTGTAAGCATCGGCAACATATATTTTACCGTTTTTGTCAGTTACCTTACCACGTTTTATAATGCGTGCAACAGGCTCGGGTATAAAATAATCTCCCTGCATATCTGCGGGCATTTTATCTCCCCGGTAAATTGACTGCCCGCAACCGGCGGTAAATTTTTTAAGGGTGTTATCCGCCCGCAAAGCTTCTCTTCCGCCCTGTGCGTCCACATTTCCTATGATGGGCCATGTGGTTGTAAAATCTTCTGTGTACTGGTCTTTAAAATTCAGTGAGCCATAGGCGGGCATCTGTTCAAACTGCACGGCCGGCAGGCCCGGGCCTGCTTCTGAATAAAACAGGCGCCCATAATTATCACTCGTCATACCCCATTGACCAATCATGTTGTCCACCATCGTATCTGCAATCAATACCCCGTTTACATATTTGTAACGCAGGTTATCGCGGCTTGGGTATATCCAGTTATCCATATTCCAATATAACCCGCCATTCTGGTGTTCCACGTTGCGGCTGTCAAGCACATCATTTTTAAATACAATTTTCTTTTCATCAGCCTTGCCATCTCCATCTGTATCAGTAAAACTCCATATATCCTGCCGGTTGGTTTCTTCCACCAAAACCTGTTTCCCCACGCACAATATGGCCCGGGGCAGCAAAAGGCTGTCGGCAAATATGGTACTCTTATCCATTTTACCATCACCATCTTCATCCTGCAGCAGCATTATACGGCTGGTACGTTCCAGTTCGCCATCGGCATTAGCGGTTTTCATATAGGTATTCATTTCTGCTACATACATCTTACCGTCGCCGTCCCACGCAATAGCCACAGGCTCCTGCACCATTGGTTCGCTGGCTACCAGCTGCACATGAAAACCTGCCGGCAACTGTATGCGTTTTATACTTTCCTCGGGTGACAGCGGTGTAACAGGAGGGTTAGTATCCAGCACCTGGCGCTGAAAGTCCCTGGGTATAAGATGTGTGTCGCTGTTTTGGTGGCAGGAAGGCAGAATGGCTGCAGGCAATGCCAACAGGCTGCAATACAAAAATACTTTTACCAGTTTTTTTAGTTGAAGCATGGCAATAAGATATCGTTATAAATATTGATAAAAAGGGACCGCTATAAAAGGCTTATATCCTGCAATATATAACAAAGCCACAGTAAATTAAACGGTACGGGGAGGGCAGATGTACAAATAATGCACCTTAACAAAATCATTTCAGTTGTTTAGCGTTATTTAGCAGTATGAAAACATTGGCTTTTGGCGCGGCTGTTTCGGCAGCAATACTTTTGTCATCGTGCGGCAACAAAAAAAACATT
>DASZUX010000598.1:0-5941 GCA_035547455.1 Chitinophagaceae bacterium | reverse complement strand
CGACATGCTGGCTTGCCAGGGTCTGCAGGCGCAAAACATATTCGGTGACTATGAACTCGGCCATTACGATATAAGAAAATCACCCCGTATGATAATTATCGCAAAAAAGACTCACCGGTAAGCCATGTTATTTTTTTACCGGCGGTATAACAACCGTTTGTTGTATATAATTGGCAACCGGCATGGTAGAATAAGATGCAGAATCTGGCCGCACTACATGCATATTGTCAATATTAGCCTGGTATATATCAAGCCCTTTACCATTATTGCCCAGGTATGAAAGCCGAACGGAATTTAATGCTACTACCGGCATGCTGCTTTTAGACGGTTGTTTTTGCCACTGCTGAAGCGATAACTGCGTAATGATTGAAGTATCTTTAAATTTAGGCGTAAAATTTTTTGGATAAACCTGTAATTTGACCTTTGGTATCACCTGTAAGCTTTGTGCATGTAATACAGGCGCTGTTATAATAAGCACTGTTGCAAAAAATATTTTTTTCATCTGCGTGGGTTTTGGTTATCTCAAATGTATTAATAAATACAGCTTGCTGCTATTAAAAAAACCACGCGCGGGTTAATAAAAGTTAACGTGGCGCTGCCGTTATTCTTTCTTTTTATTATTGGCCAGCATATATTTTGCTGTCTCAAAAAAGGCGTCTGTTATGGTACGGTAATGGCTGCGCAAAGAGTCGGTCAGGGTAATTTTATCGTTGTTCAATATGCTGCAAATTTGCTCCGGGCTGCTGTTGTTAAGCCCGTAACTGTAATACAAGTTATTTTGTATAGTTCCTATACGGTTAAGTCCTACATCAATAATAAAATCACATTTGCTCATTGCTTTCGGTGGCGTTGTAATAAGTGATGAGTCCAGCAGGTCCTGCCCCAGGGTTGAGTTAATGTAGCTTATGCCGCATAGCCCTGCAATAGTGGGCAGCACATCTACCTGCGATGCAGGGTAAGAAAGTTTTTGTGGTTTTAGCAACGCCGGGGCATAAAATAGTAAAGGCACATGCTCTGCGCTAAGCCCCTGGTCTGTCCAGGCGCGGGGCATCATGTTACCGGCATCGCCGCGTATGCCATGGTCGCCAATGAACACGAAAATGGTGTTATTAAAGTAAGGCTCTTTTGCGGCGGCATCCATAAATTTTTGATAGCAAAAATCAGTATAGCGAAAGGCGTTGTATTCATCAGCGCTCTCAAAGCCATATTTTTTTGCTGAGTCAACAGGGATATTTATTTTTTTAAAAGCCGCCCTGTCTTCTTCAGGTATAGTGTACGGCCTGTGGTTATCAGATGTTTGAATTACGGCAAAAAAAGGCTTTTGCTGTTTTGATAGAATGCCGTTTGCCTGCAGAAAAAGATTTTTATCGCTTATGCCCCATACATCAATTTGCGGGGCGTCAAAATCCTTTTCCTCGTATAAGTGCAGGTCTTTAATATTATTGGTTAAAAGGCCGCGTATATTAGCCCAGCTTGTGCTGCCGCCAATAAAATAAAACTTATCATAACCGTTAAAGTTGTTTATAATGGTATGCTGGTCAACATACGCAGGGTTGCGGCTTGACGTATTGGCTAACTCAACATCTGGTATGCCGGTTATTGCGGCCCATACGCCGCGGGCTGTACCATAAGTAGGGGTAAAGCATTTGTTAAAAAAAACACCTTTACTGCACAAGTTATTAAAATAAGGCGTGGTATTAAGCGGGTTGCCATACATGGAGCTTTTATACCCGCTGAACGATTCGCATATAACCAGTACAACATTGGGCGGTGTGGCAGGCGCCGGCTTGCCTGTAACTTGCCTTTCAAAACTTAAAGTCATGCTGTCTGGCCTGGTAACGCCAAGATATGAGGATACCCATGGGTAGTGGCTGCGCGTTTTTGCAGTATTATATGCTGCATTTTTAAACTGTAAAGAGCTGAAGAATGACTGGAAGGGGTTTAACGATACGCTGGCTTTATAATCGCTGCCCAGGTCAAAAGCATCGCTCCAGCGTAGTGGGTATATGCCTGGTTTATAAATTACCCGCCCCATTATTCCTATAACCAGCAGCAGGAAAAAAGCGATGCCCCAAAAAATGCGTGAGCCTTTGGTGGCACTTTTAGGTTTTGAAAGAATAATATTGTAAGTAAGCCTTATTAAGGCGATAAGACCGGCAGCAGCCAGCAGTAAAACAAGTACAATCCAGCCTACATGGTACGTTTGCCATACCATACCCATTGAAACCTGGGCATCCTGCAGGTAGTTGAGGATTGAAGCCGTAATATGCTGGTTAAGGTAAGCGTAATTAGCAAAATCAACCACGTAAAACACAGTAAAGCAAACAACAGCTGCTGTCCATACCCAAAAGCTTATTCTTTTACCCCATTTTTTTTCAAGCGGGTGCAGGGGCTTTATTGTGCCAATTAAAAATAAAAGCATGCACATAATACACACAATACGCAGGTCGTACCGTAAGCCTAAAATAAAGGCACTGGAGAGATTGTTATTACCCGCGGGAGTTTTAAAAAAAATTACCAGTGCAACCCGCAATAGGGTCATTAATGCAAGAAAAATGGTACCGGTAAGGGTAAGCCAGCGTATATACCTCGGAATCCTTAAATAATTCATGCGGCGGCAAATTTAATGATTAAATAATAGGAAAGCCGGCGCTGTAATTGAATTTTAGGTATTGTTTATGCTATTACAGGTATATGGGATGGGCGCGGGCATGTACAAAAAAGCATTACCAGTGTGGACCAGGCGAAAAAATCACATAAACAGGTGATTTTAAGACCGGATAAAAAGCTCACTTTTATGGTATTGATCTATGATAAGAATTGCCATTATAGAAGATAATGAGTCGTACCGCAAATCGTTGCAGAGCCTTTTTGGCAAAGAACGCGATATGGAGGTAGTGTATGCAGACATGTACTGCGAAAACCTGCTGCTTACAATTGACATTATTGAGCCTGATGTGGTTATAATGGATATTAACCTGCCAGGTATGACAGGTATAGAAGGGGTGCAGAGGCTTAGGGAGAAATACCCAACGCTTAATATTTTTATGCTTACCGTATTTGAGGATATTGACCGGATTTTTGAGTCAATTAAGGCCGGGGCTGTTGGCTACCTGCTTAAGAAAGACCCGCCGGAACACATTATTGCCGCTGTTAGAAGCGTGTATAACGGAGAAAGCGTAATGAATGGTAAAATTGCCCGCCAGGTACTGGATTTTTTTAATAAGCAGCTAAAGAAAACAGTTTCAAATTATTCCAGTGAGTATAACCTGAGCAATCGTGAAAACGAAGTGCTTAAGCTGCTGATGGACGGCCTGTCTTATAAACAAATTGCTGCAAGCTGCAATGTGAGTATTGATACCATTTCTTCTCACATCCGCAATATTTACAGCAAACTCAATATTCACAGCCGTGCTGAATTGGCTGCAAAACTAAGATTATAAAAAAATCACATAAACCTGTGATTGACTTTGTAAAAGTAAATGCCAAATTTTATGCAATAATCATAATATACCTAACATACCCTTCCGGGGCCGTTTTTAACCCTAAACCTCCCTTAAGTAAGAATGCTTTATAGCATTCTTTTTTTTCTTACAGGCGGTTAAAATTTCCTGAAAGCTATTAGTGGTAAAATAAAGATATTTTGTAAGGGCATACAAAAAATACATGCGTAACTGCTTGTATTTTAATAATATATTTATTAAATGTTGTTGTAAGGCCTGGATAAGTAATAATAAATATACACTTTAAACCGGGTTAATTTTAAATTTTACATTTCCAGGTTTGGTTATTTTATTTAAAAAAATATTACTTTTATATTGTTGTTACAAAATAGTTGTATTCAGCTATTTGTAATAAGCAATATCCAAGATTCCTAATAGCGAAAAACCAATATCTATGAGAACCGTTAAAACCGTGCTCTGGCGAGTACTGTTTTTGGTAATATTGTACCCGTTGTCGTATCCTGCGATGGCTCAGTTCAAGGCTGATTTCACGTCTTCATCTCCGTCTGGTTGCGCTCCTTTAGTGGTAAAATTTACTGATGCTTCACAAGGTGGCCCGGTATCTTATAAATGGGATTTGGGAAATGGCGTAATATCTGCCGATGCAAATCCATCCACTTCTTATTTTACTCCAGGTACTTATAACGTAAAGCTTACTGTGTATAACGCTGACGGAGCAGATTCTGTTATTAAGGCAGGTTACGTAACTGTATATAAAAATCCTGTTGCCGCATTTTCTGTTTCCGATTCCTCAGGTTGTTTCCCTTTGCATGTGAACTATATTGACAGAAGTATACCCGGCTCTGGTTCAATCGCTAACCACACATGGGATTTTGGAGATGGGAATATTTCTTATGCTGAACAACCTTCGCATAGCTATACAGAGCCTGGCACATTTTCAGTTACGCTAACAGTTACAAATACTTATGGTTGTTCATCTACGGCATCCAGCTCCAACCTTGTGCATATAAGCCATGGAGTGCATGCCGGTTATTCCGCCGATACAACCCAGGTTTGTCATACCCCCGCCGTAATTAAATTTGCTCAAACTGCTACCGGCGATGGTACACTATCTTACAAGTGGGCGTTTGGTGATGGCGGTGCTTCAACCGAGGCAAAGCCCTCTCATAATTACAATAGCGCGGGTGTTTACAAGGCTTTACTTACTGTTACCTCAAACCTTGGTTGCAGTGATACCGTTTCAAAAACAATCAATATAGCATTTGTAAAATCAGCAATTAATATAAATGACAGTGTATGCCTTAACCAGCAGGTACAGTTTATTAATGCCGCTTCCCCCGCAGCTTCTTCGTCTGTATGGAGTTTTGGCGATGGCACTTCTTCAAATGCCATAAACCCCGGTAAGGCTTATAAAGCTCCCGGTGAATATTCTGTTAAGGTGATAAATACTTTTTTTGCCGGTTGTGTTGATTCTGCTGCCAGGAAAATTACTGTTGTAGCAGGTGCAATGCCGGCATTTACCACCAGCGATACCGCGGGCTGTTCTTTACCATATATTGTTCATTTTAAAAACACTACACCCGGCACTGGTATTACGTACGCCTGGGATTTTGGTGATGGTACAACATCGTCAGAAGTAAGTCCTGTACACGAATTCACAAAGTTCGGATCATATAATGTAACTCTTAAAGCCTTAAACGGCGGTGGCTGCAGGGTTACTGCAACGCTTAATAATGCGGTAACAATTCAGCCTGTTAAAATTACAGGCATACGCGGTCTTATAGCCGGTTGTGCCCCTCTTAAAATAACTCCTGCCGTAAAAACAAATGTAAGTGTGCCCATTACCAAATATTACTGGGATTTTGGCGACGGCACCGTATCGTCTGATGCCAGCCCTGCGCATACTTATTCAAAAGAAGGTATTTACAGGGTATTTGTTAAGATTGAAACTGTTTCCGGTTGCGTAGATTCGCTTACCTTAAACGATTCTGTCGGGCATAAGGTAAAGCCTGCCTTCACGTTTACTCCTGCAGCCGCCTGTGCCAGCAAGGAAGTAAGTTTTACAAACACTACAGCAGAAGCAACAACTACCTTGCTATGGTACCTTGGGGACGGCACAGTGGTGTATAACCAGCCGCAACCATCACATAACTATAAAGATACAGGCTACTTTGACGTTATGCTGGTTACTGTATATAACGGGTGTCTTGATACACTGGTTAAGCCAAAAGCAGTACATATAGCTGCGCCAATTGCAAGTTTTAAAGCAAACAACGAATGTAATAACCGCCTGCGCATTACGCTTAATAATAAATCAATAGGCGATGTTACCCGTACGTGGGATTTTGGCGACGGAAGTTTTGATACTTCCAAAAGCCCGGTGCATATTTATAATCTACCCGGCCAGTATAATATAAAACTTACTGTAAACAATGGCGCCTGCAGCTACACAACAAACAGCAATGTAAAAATAGTAA
>DASZUX010000597.1:0-14523 GCA_035547455.1 Chitinophagaceae bacterium | reverse complement strand
CCATGAAAAAGTTTCGCAGGGCCTCGTCCTTGTCTTCGCCGTTGCTGATTGAGTCAATAAATCTTTCTTCACCGTTCATATAAACTCCCTCAAAACTCCATCGCCAGGTAAGCAAATCTTTTGCCTGGCGCGTGCACGCCGCACAGGCAACCAGCAATAAAACACAGGTAATTTTAAGGATTGAGTGCATACACAATAGCTTTGGGGTTTACCGCTGTAAACGAGCGCTAAGTTAAGTAAGTAAGATGCATTGCAGGGCTAACCGCAAAGTAAAATAATATGCCTTTTGGCAATGGCAGGAATATTTTAATACCAGGCAGCTAAAAAGCGCCTAACACCATAAAAACTATTTTTTATCGCCCGGGTTTTGTGGTGGCTTATTAAAAGTAGGTCTGTGCTTAGGCGGCCGCTGCTGCTGGTTATTTTGTGGCGGTCTTTGTTGCTGCTGCGTTTTCTGGCCGTCCTCACGCTGTTGGCTATTATGCTGCTGGCGCTGCTGTTTCTTATTATCTCCTCCGTTTCTGCGCTGTTCATGCCTGCGGCGGTTGTCCTTTTCCAGTGTTTTAAGGCTTATCTGTCCCACTACGTCAACAAAGCTATGTTCCATTTCTGCCGGTTTATTGGTTATTAACTCAACCGGTTGTAGCTCCTGTGCTTTCTCTCCCCTGAAATTGAGGCGTTTTATTTCTTTAACCCTTTGTATGGAAAGCGGGTATTGCTTATTACTTTCAGGCAGCACATACCACATCAGGTTTTTAAATATGTCTTTCTTTATCAGCGTAGCATTTCCTTTTGCCGTATCCAATGTTTCAGCATTATCGGGAAAATTCTGCAGGGCATCAAGGTAGGTGTCCAGTTCGTAATTAAGGCAGCATTTTAAGCGGCCGCATTGCCCGCTAAGTTTTGTTTGGTTAATGCTAAGGTTTTGATAACGGGCCGCAGTGGTGGTAACACTTTTAAAATCGGTAAGCCAGGTACTGCAGCAAAGCTCGCGGCCGCAACTGCCTATGCCCCCCACTTTACCAGCCTCCTGCCGTATGCCTATCTGGCGCATTTCAACCTTCACCCTGAATTCCGAAGCGTATCTTTTTATCAATTCTCTAAAATCCACGCGATCATCGGCTGTATAAAAAAAAGTGGCTTTTTTTCCGTCTGCCTGTATCTCCAGCTCGGTAAGTTTCATTTGCAGTTTAAGTTCAAGGGCAATTTCGCGGCTTTTCATCAAACCCGACTTTTCGCGGCTTTTATTATGCCGCCACATCTCTATGTCTTTTTCAGTGCTGCGGCGCAATACTTTTTTTATGTCAGGGTCAAATTCGTCAACATTTTTCTTTTTCATCTGCAGTCGCACCAGTTCGCCGGTAAGGCTTACTTCACCTACATCAAAACCACTTACTCCTTCAATAGTAACATAGTCGCCCTTTTCAAAATATTGTAATGTAGCGTTTCTAAAAAAATCTTTACGGCTGCCATTGTTAAAACTAACCTCAATTATTTTACAGGCACTGTCTGCATCGCTTATTGGCAGGTTCATCAGCCAGTCGTGCACATTTAACCTGTTACACCCGCCGGTACTACAACCGCCATTGCTTTTACAGCCGTTTGGTTTACCCGTACCACATGAGCCACAACCCATAATAATCTGTTTATTGCTTGTACAAATTATGTTTTTATGTATGCGGGAGGAAATTTGCCGGCAGGCAAGTAACACTATTAACTGGTACCCCGGTACCCGTATTGCAATATGCTGCACAACTGTATTTATATGCAGCTTAGCATATAACAGCCCACGCTAACCGCTGCCGGTTATTACTGCAAGGGTTAAATACGCTGATGTATATTAGTTAATAGTACAAGTGTGCGACGCTGCAAAGACCCCCCGGTAAAGGGGCAACAATGACGCCTTTAACACCCGCCCGGCCACAAAAAACCTCTGCCTCCGCCGGTAAAGTATATGTCCTTTACCCCGCTATTCAGTCAAAATTAAGGCTTTATGTTGAATAATATGGAACAGTTTAATTGTTAAAGCGTGAAACAGCATTTTAGCATTTGCATTACGCTCAATATAATAAGCAGCTTTGTCAAGTTCCTCAATAATAGCCTGTTGCTGGCTTACTGATGCTATTTTATTAAGCCTTTGCGCAAAATCTTTTTCATTACCTGGTATCACAAGGTTATCAACGCCTATAACCCTCATACGCAGGCTTTGCTCCAAAAGGTGGCCAAAATACCGCAAAAACTGTTTCTGCCTTTCCCTGCCCAGTTTGCTTACCTCGTCAATCCATTTTAGCTGTGCCACAGGCCCGCCTTTAATGCATGCATTCAGCCAGTCCCGCAAAAGCCCCTGCCAGTCTTCCTCCGCATGCTGCAGCAGTTGCAAAGCTTCCCTGTAATTACCGGCAGCTACGCTGGCAACCTGTCTTGCTTTTTCTGGTAAAACATTGGCACGGGTAATTAAGGCCTGCTCGATTTCTGACAACCCGGGCCTTGGTATTTTAACCAACTGGCACCGGCTTAATATAGTGGCAAGTATCTGTTCGTCACTCTCGGCAACCAGTATAAACAATGTGTTTGGCGGCGGTTCTTCAATAAGCTTTAGCAGTTTGTTACCCTCCTTACCCAAATACTCAGGCATCCATATAACCAATATTTTATATGGGCTTTCAAAACTTTTAAGGCTCATTTGCCGCACAATTTCGTTGCACTCCTCTGCTGTAATATTGCCCTGCTTGTTTTCTGCATTTATAAACTGCAACCAGTCAAAAACGTTACCGTAAGGGTATTGGTTTATAAACTCACGCCACTCTTTCAAATAGTCGGCACTTGTAGGCTTGTCCCCGCTTTTTTTGGGAATAACAGGGAAGGTGAAATGAATATCAGGATGAATGTATTTGGAGGCCTTGGTGTAAGCGGGCTGATTTTCCATCCAGGCATCTGCTTCTGACGGTGATCCGGGCGGTGGGAAAGCCGCAGCAGGTTCGTCACCAAACAACGACACCCCGGCTGCCGCTGTAGCATTCTCTGCCGGCTGTAACGCCACATATTGGGCAAAGGCACAAGCAAGGGGCAATGCGCCGCTGCCTTCTTTACCCAAAAATATAAGTGCATGGCTAAGGCGGTTTTGCTGCACCATTTCAAGCAGGTGATGCTTGGTTTCCTGCAGGCCTATAACATCTTTAAATTGCATTTGGGCGAAATTAAAACTTTGTAATTTCTAATTGGGCGCAGTTGTACAAATTAAAAAAATCTTACCCATACAATCCTAAGGGTGCAGTTTAAAAAATGCCTTTTATAAGTGCATAACTTGCTGCAAAGCACCCCTTAAAAAGTAAAACCAAAAAGCGCCGGGTTACAGGCGCAGTTAAGAATTACTGACAAAAAATTAAACTTATGCAGGCTTTGTATAAAATGCGGTTTTATTGCCCAACATTTTTATACCAATATATGCTAGTGAAAGCAGCCATAGCCCGTCTGAAATGTGGGCAAGCACATCATTGCGTGAAATGCGGCTTAACGGAAACATAATAGCCCCTGCACATATAACTATCCCAATCCATGTGTCCGTGGCCCTTAGCCTTAATAATACAACACCCAATACCAGCAAACTTAGCGGTACCAGCGGCCCTGTTTGAAACAGCAGCAGGTTTGACGCTACGGGATATTGTGCAAGCGTATCTAAATACGTTTGGTGCGATATATTAAAAACATGCGTAAAAAAATCAGCGAAGCCAAAATTAGCCCCTGCAAGGCAGCCTAATATTGCAACTAACTGACCCCAGGCTGCATAACGTGGAAATTTGCTTTTAACCAGCGAAAATAAACCCATAAATGCCGGAATTAAAAACAGGCTGTCAATTGCTACCAGCGTTCCGCCAGTTGCATTGTACCTGCCGTTTTCCCAAAAAAATGAGGAAATAAACATTATGGCGGGCGCCATTATAAGCGAAATACCCCAAATGTTTTTTTCAGCAGATGTAGTTTCTTTCATGGCAAGTATTTTAGCTGTTTTTTAAAAAAGGGAAGAACCCCCGCCTGAGAACAGAAAAGGGTTCTTATATGCTCCCAACCTAACCGAGTTTATATACTAAACCTTTGTATAAAGGCTGTAGGTAATGTCATTCTTGTATCTGCCTTTGCCTGTTTGCCGGGCAAGCTGTCTTTTTTGTTGTTAGCAGGGTTTTTTGCAGGCTCCTTGTAACGGTAACCGCCGGAAGTAGTGTCTTTTTGCACTTTTTGCTGCTGCACCCTGCTATTGTTTGTATCATTATCATCACCATCATTATCACTATTATCTTCATCCCTTGTTTCCTGCCAGCCATAACGTACCAGGCGGCCACCTTTGTTAATATATTCCCTATCACGGTCATAATCAAAATACCTGCGCTCGTCGTTATTATCTTCATCGTAATAATACCAGTTATGCCCAAAATCTACATGCTCTTCAAAACCCCAGCCGCCTGCAGACTGGTTAACCTGTATGCGTTTACCAGGTGGTACTGCGATGGTTATTTCAATTAACTGGTTGCGAAACTTTTCACGCTCAGTAAATGTTACATAGTTATTGATATACAACAACGTATCTTTTTGACGGAAATTAAATGTGAGCTTGGAAGCGAGACCTTTAGCCTGATCTCTTGATGAACCATTTGAATAACGTTTAATGCTTACTACAAAGTTGCTGTCGTTTGTGGTGGTAAGCCTTATACGAGTATTTTTTACATACGCCGTATCACCATCAATGCTTTCAAAAGGATCAATCCTGAACCAGTAATGCTCATCGTCGGATGCGGGATAAATACCACGGAGCTCAAGCTTTTTAACAGTAGGATTTGGGATGCTTACAATTTGTTCATCAGTATGGCTGCGGTATTTAAAGTCTTCATACATTGATGAAGCAAGGCCAATCAGGCAAAACAAGCCAATAATCCACAAGGCCACAAAGGTGAAGCGTATTGCTTTTGAGTTGGCGCGCATTTTAGCCACCCTGCGTATGATCCATGTTATTATGCCTACAATAGGTACCCAGATAAACAACAACAGTGTACCCCAGGCAAATATGTTCTCCCAGCCGGATGCAAGCACAAAGTTTTTGTTAGGTAAAAATCCTGTAAGGGCCGTCCCCGCTACAAACAAACCTACTGACAGGCCGAATAAAATGCTGCCCAATACGAAGTAAACAAAAATTTTAACCAGCACACCTATTACATGCCCCACACCACTGCCTCCACGCCTTGCCATATTGCCTGCCTCGCTGCTAAACTGCCTGCCGCGGCTGCCGAAATCGCGGCCAAATTGCTGTGCTTTTTCACCTACTTCTTTACCAAACTTCTCTGCACGTTCTTTAAACCCCGTCATGTCCTGCTGAATAGTGTTTTTAATACTATTCAGGTCAACACGCTCCCCCTTCATCTCCAACTTTTCTGCTGTGGATATAGCTTCCGGGAAAATTATCCATAGTATAACATATATTAACAAAGAGCCGGGGCTGAATGAAATGCTTAGAAAATTGGGAAAGTCGAATGAGCCCCAGTGATGCCACCTGAAAACAATGCTCACAAATGGTATCAAAAACAGTATCCTGGGAATCCATACGTTTACGCCGAAATATTGAGCCAGGCCACTGCATACACCGGCAATCAATTTATTGTCCGGGTCACGAAAAAGCCTTTTTTTTGGTGAACCAATAACCGCAGAAGCAGAACTTGGTACCGCTACCCACAACACCAGGTAGGTTATAAACCCAAAACCAAACCCAAAAGCAAATATTACAAACAATATACGTACTACTAAGGGGTCAATGCCAAAGTAGTTGGCTATACCGGCACACACACCGGCCACAACTTTTTGGTTTTCGTCACGGTAAAAGCGGCCGTGCGGTATATTATTATAAGTAGTATTATCGCCACCGGCACTGCCTGTACCGCCCGCGTTGCCGGTGCCGGCGTTTTCTGCTGAAGATGCATATTGCTGGCTGCCAAGCTGGCTTTGTACTCTTGCTTCATCATCGTCAAACTGTTCAGGTCTGCCCATGCTTGCAATAATGGCGTTTACGTCATCTTCTGTCACACAAGTGCTGCCTTTTTTAAGCACTTCGCTAAACAATTCGCCAATCCTGCCCTCTATATCATTTATTATTTCATCCCTTCCCTCCTCGTTCGCAAAATAGCGACGCAGGCTATCAATGTACTGCTTCAGTACATCGTAGGCGCTTTCCTCAATGGGTACCACGCGCCCCTGGAAGTTTATATTAATTACCTTTTTCATGTCTAAAGTATTTATATTGGTTAGTTGGGTTATTCTGTTGTTGTAGTTTCTTCCTGGGGTGTAGTTAAGGCTTTAACCGCATCCGCCAGTTCGTTCCAGGTCCTTTCGAGCTCCCCATAAAACTTCAGGCCTTCTTCTGTCATTGCAAAATATTTACGGGGTGGGCCGCTGTTGCTTTCTACCCAGCGGTACGTTAACAAGCCTGCATTTTTTAGTCTTGTAAGCAATGGATACAGGGTACCTTCCAGGGTATGCAAATTAGCTGCCCTCATTTTCTCCACTATATCGCTGGGGTAAACTTCGCCCTGCCGAATAATGGATAGGATACAAAACTCCAATACCCCCTTTCGCATCTGGCTTTGTGTGTTCTGAATGTCCATAACCGGAGTTTTTTTAATAGCCTGCCAAGGGTAATTTTTATACTGGTGGCAGGCATTGTTTTAAATTATCTTTTCATTGTTGTCTCTTTACGTCGCACGCTTCAAAAAAATATCTTCTTTCACATTGACAACACAAAGATGGGGATTTTTCATTACTATGCAATACATAGTACCAGTTTTTTTTTAGTTGCTTGCAGTAAATAATAATAGGTTTAAGCATTAATTATTGATAATCAATCAGTAATGACAATAGTATTATTTACAAAAAATTTTTAGGAAATGATAGGCGGTAAAAAAAGCGGATAAAATACAAAAGCTCCATAACCTGCAAATTACAGGCAGGTATTTAGCAAATAACTGTTTGATCTACAGTAAAATACCTATTTGCTTGCCAATCGTTCAACCGCATTTTTAAGCGTTTCATCTTTTTTGGCAAAACAAAAACGAATTACCTTATTATCGGTACCGTCCTGGTAAAAACTGCTTAGTGGTATGCCAGCCACACCTTTTTCTTTTACAAGATGCATTGCAAAATCTTTATCACTATCATCTGAAATATCCGCAAAACTGTAGCATTGGAAATAGCTGCCGTAAGATGGTAACGGTTTAAAAGGCGTTTGTGCCATCAGCCCCTGGAAATAGTCGCGTTTTCGCTGGAAAAAACTGCTAAGCGAAAGATAAGCAGTTTCATTAAGCAGGTATTCTGCAAGTGCTGCCTGTACAGGAGCACTACAACAAAAACAGTTAAACTGGTGAACACGCCTGAATTCGGTAGAAAGCTGCGCAGGTGCAATTACGTAACCCATTTTCCAGCCGGTACAATGGTAGGTTTTACCAAAGGAAAAACACACAAAACTGCGTTCAAATAAATCAGGATAACGCAAAATACTCAAATGCTTTTTGCCATCATAAATCAAATGCTCGTAAACTTCGTCGCTTATAATGAATATGTTAGTGCCTTCAACCGTTTTACGCAGCTCGTTAATGTCATCCTCACTCAATACAGCCCCGCTGGGGTTTTGGGGAGAATTGATGATGATGGCTTTTGTTTTTGGGGTAATTTTAGCCCTTACTTCATCCCACGGTATATTAAATGCAGGATATTGGAGCGATATACGCACCGGCACAGCGCCGTTTACCTCAATATTTGGCAGGTAGCTGTCAAAGGCAGGCTCAAATACTATTACCTCGTCTCCCGCCTCTAAAATAGCAGTAAATGAATTATATACTGCATAAGTACCCCCCACTGTAATGGTAATATCTGTTTCTCCGGCAACATTACAACCATACAATTTATTAACCTTTTCTGCCAGCCGCTGCCGCAGTAAAGGCATACCATTGGTGTGTGGGTATTGGTTGTAGCCCTTACGCATGGCATCGTTTACAAGGTTAATAAGCTCCTCGCTCATTGAATAGTCAGGAAAACCCTGCCCCAGGTTAACGGCATTATGTTCTGTTGCCAGTTGGCTCATTATAGTAAATATGGTGGTGCCGACCTTTGGCAGTTTTGAGTGAATAATCATGTTTTTATCTGCGTTTTCTATTCATGTGGATCGCACAACGAATATACGAATGCACGGCGTATGAGCTTGACCTGTTAAGAGATGATTGAAAACTGCGCCTGCAAGCCAACGAATTAGAGGTTCATTATGCCGGGCAGGTAATATGGGTTTTTGATACCAGCACAGGGTAACCTTAAAATCAATGCCTTACCTGCGGGTAACTGCGAAATGCGGAAATATGATATATGTATATACATACGTTTGAGCCTTGCTACTAATTTTACAGCAAATTATTATTGGAATGAAAGAACATATACTGTTTACACCCACATCCATCGGCTCGATTGAACTAAAAAATCATATTGTAATGTCTCCTATGACCCGCTCGCGTGCTATTGGCAATATACCAAACGACCTTGTTGCTGAATACTATAAGCAACGGGCAGGCGCAGGGCTTATAATAACAGAAGGTACATCGCCCTCACCCAATGGCCTGGGCTATGCCCGCATACCAGGTATTTACAGCAAAGCACAGGTGGATGGCTGGAAGAAAATAACCAAAGCCGTGCATGATGCGGGCAGCAAAATATTTGTGCAGCTGATGCATACCGGGCGAATTAGCCACCCGCTTAATTTGCCGGAAGGCGCCCAGGTGCTGGCGCCGAGTGCCGTAAAAGCCAATGGGCAAATGTGGACTGATCAACAACAAATGCTGGACTTGCCTACCCCTAAAGCAATGACAACTGAAGAGTTGAAGCAGGCAAAACAGGAGTTTATTAACGCGGCCAAAAATGCTGTTGAAGCAGGCTTTGACGGTGTTGAGCTGCATGGCGCGAATGGTTACCTGCTGGAGCAGTTTTTATCGCCTGTAAGCAATATACGTACCGATGAATATGGGGGAAATATAGAAAACCGGTGCCGTTTTGTAATTGAAGTAGCCCAGGGTGTAGCAGATGCCATAGGCGCAGGCAAAACCGCCATTCGCTTATCACCATACGGAGTGGCCAGCGACATGCCGCATTACCCGGAAATTGATGCTGAATATACCTACCTGGCACAGCAACTTAATAAAATCGGCATTACCTATATACATGTGGTTGATCATTCAGCTTTGGGTGCACCCCCGGTGCCTGAGAGCATTAAAAAAGCTATACGTAATAACTTCAGCAACACAATTATACTTGCAGGCGGTTATGATAAAGACAAGGCAGAGGCTGACATTGAACGCGGGCTTGGAAACCTTGCTGCGTTTGGAAGGCCCTTTATTAATAATCCCGACCTCGTTGCAAGGCTTAGTAACAACTGGCCATTATCCGTTGATTTAAAAGTCGATTTATTTTATGCCCCGGGGGCAAACGGGTATACAGATTACCCGTTCTACAACAACTAACAGCATGGATATAGTATGAGCATGGGTAAAAAGCTCCGTATAACACGGGGCTTTTTTATGCCTGCTTCTGTTGTTTAAGCAATACTCTTTTATATAGGGCCGTTGTTATAAAATAACCTGTAATTGCCCCGGCGCAGTCTGCAGCCATGTCCCAAATATCAAAATCCCTGTCGCCATTAGTAAAATACTTTTGAACGTACTCCATAGCTATGCCATAACAAATAACCCCTAATGTAATTTTTATAAATAAAGCGCGTGCTGCATATTTTGATTTAAAAAACGGGAAACAGGTTAAAATTACCTGCATTCCAAATAAGCCTGCATGCACCCATTTATCAAAATAAATTAAATCTAAAAAAGGAAAGGAGGGAATGTCGTCACTTGGCATTACCAGCAAAACATAAATCAATATCAACCAAATAAAAGCTGGAACAAAATAGATGGCTTTTAGCTTCACTTTTGACGCAAATATAAAACAAAAAAGGGGCAGCTAAAAAGCCACCCCGTATTCCATCTTAAAAAATCATCGCTATTACATCTTCGGCATAAGAACAGTGTCTATTACATGTATAACGCCGTTCTCCTGGTAAACATCCTTAATCGTAATTTTTGCCAAATTGCCTGTTTCGTCGGTTACATAAAGATTTTTCCCTTTCATCCAAAACTTCAGTTCACCCCCCTGTACTGTTTTGGCAGTGTATGAACCGTTATTATTTTTTATCAAGTCCATTAAAGATTTTGAATCAACCCTGCCGGCTATTACGTGGTATGTTAATATGGAAGTTAGTTTTGTTTTGTTTTCGGGCTTCAGCAATCCGTCAACGGTGCCGGCTGGCAGTTTATCAAAAGCCTTGTTGGTGGGCGCAAATACGGTAAACGGGCCCGCCCCTTCAAGTGTCTCAACAAGCCCGGCGGCTTTTACTGCGGCTACCAGTGTTGTGTGATCTTTTGAGTTACCGGCGTTTTCAATTATATTTTTATTTGGATACATTGCTGCACCACCAACCATTGGATCGGTTTGCATATTACCCGCCTGTGCAAAAATATTACCGGCATAAAGTAGCGTAATGCCCAATACCGCTGTTTTAAAAAAGGTTTTAATGCTTTTCATAAAATCATTTTTGTTTTTGTATTTTTTTCGGGGTGTGATCACACTTGTAAACAGTTACGCAGCATATACGGGCCTGGTTTTAAAAATCAAAAAAAATTCTTTACTCACGGGTAAATAAATGCTGCCTTATGCGCAAAAAAAAGCCGGTTACCTGCAGGTAACCGGCTTATGATAATGCCTTTGCTTTTTACAAGCCGCTTAATGTTAAACCAACTGAATAGGGATTAATGGCAGGGCCTGTATTAACCTTAAGAAAATTGGTAAGCTGGTATGAAAAATCAACGGAAAAATTACCTATACCAAGCCTGCCTGTAACAGCAACCCTGGTGTGATTAATAAAACGGGTGTCATATTCTTTTTCCTTATAAGTGGGACCGTAAATTGTATTACCGTTGGCATCAACTGCATTTTTGCCCTTGGTGTAGGAATTTAAAAGGTAGCCCAATTTAATACCCACTGCCGCCTTAAGCCCCTTATCAGGGGTAACCGGGTTTGCTGCATACCGCAATTCAAGCGGCAGCTCAACAAAAATTGTTGTTAACTTAAATTTTTTGTAATGATTAATTGAACTTGCACTTACATCATTAAAAGGCAGTGTAGAGGTTAATGATTTAAGATTAATATACTTGTCGGTAAAGAAAATATTGCTGCTGCCAATACCAAGGCCATATCCTGTACTAAGATGGGGATTATTTTTAAAAGGCTTGTCAAGCATGAAATAGAAATTAAAATGCCTGGAAAAGCCTGAAGGGCTGGTGCTGTCGGGGGTTGTTGCCCATCCATCGAAGCCATATTGTATCATAAAATGGTCGTTGGCGCGGTTACTCAGGTCGTATTTTCGCCAAATATTTTTTGTACTATCAGTACCCTGCGCACTTGCCGCAGAAAAAGCCAACACTAAAAGAACACCCAAAAATACATTTTTCATTATGCAGTTATTTTAAAAAAGCCGGAACAAGGGCAACAAAAATAATTGAATAGCCGCTAAGATACTGGTTAAAAATAAGCCAAAACAGTTTACCGCAAGGCTTTAGTATTAAACAATTATGGCAGTTTAGTAACTTTATTCACAATTTTGAATAATTAAACGGCAGGCTTTTATGCGCTGCTATTTGCTTAACCCTTGTTAAAACTATATCCATGAAAATCCTTATTGCTGAAGATGACCCGATAATGCTTGAAACCATTAAAGAGCAATTAAAAAAAGATGCGTACACTATTTTGGGTACTAACGACGGCAGGGAAGCGCTGCAGGCCCTGGAAAGTTTTGAGCCCGACCTGATTATTACCGACATCCTGATGCCGTACACCTCGGGGCTGGAGCTTATAGGCCTGATACGTTCAGGAAAAAGTGAGAAAATACCCATCCTGGTATTGTCGGCACTTGATGAGGAAGCTACCGTGCTAGAAGCTTTTTCTCTTGGCGCAAATGACTTTCTGTCAAAACCCTTCAACCCGGCTGAGTTTAACATACGCGTTAAGCGGTTGTTGAACGCCGCCAAAAAAGCCAGGGGAGCCTGAAAAACAGTTTTTAATATAAGCAGAGGATTTACAACATGAATAACCTTATTACCAGGTATCTTATTGCAGCTTCGGCGGTTGCTTATTACGCCTGCGGCAGCAGTGCTAATAACAACAACACAACCGCAAACCTGCTTCAGGCCAAGGCTGGCGATGCCATAAGCTGCACCAGTATTGGGCTTACACCAAATGACAGCATATTATACATGCAGCAGGGGGGCATTGAGTTTAAGCCTTCGTTTGTAAACATTAATAAACCTGTTGGCCCGGCGCCTGCCGGGATGGTTTGGGTACCGGGAGGTGAGTTCAGCATGGGCAGCATAAACCCTGTTGGTCTTGACTCAGGCGGAAGCCTTGCGATGAATGATGCAAGGCCGGTTCACCGTGTGTATGTTGATGGTTTTTTTATGGATGCCACAGAAGTTACAAATGCCGAATTTGCAAAATTCGTACAGGCAACCGGTTATATAACCACAGAAGAGCGCAAACCCGACCCGGCAGAGTTTCCCGGTGTGCCGGTTAGTGAACTTTTAGCAGGCTCATCTGTCTTCACTCCGCCCGGACAGTCGGTGCCACTTAATAATTACCTGCTTTGGTGGAAATATATAGGCGGCGCCAACTGGCAGCACCCCGAGGGACCCCAAAGCTCAATTGCCGGCAAAGAAAATTACCCTGTAACGCAGGTAAGCTGGGAGGATGCGGCTGCCTATGCAAAATGGGCCGGCAAAAGGTTGCCTACAGAAGCAGAATGGGAATTTGCCGCAAGGGGCGGCCAGGCGGGTAACTTATACCCATGGGGTAACCAATTGAGGCCCGATGGCAAATGGATGGCAAATATATTTGAGGGCAGTTTTCCTAACAGCGATAACGGCAGTGATGGCTATGCCGGCATTGCACCTGTTAAACAATACCCCGCCAACAATTACGGGCTTTATGATATTGCGGGTAATGTTTGGGAATGGTGCAGCGACTGGTACAGGCCTGATTATTACGCCCAATTAGCCAAAAATAAGGTTACAAAAAACCCAAAGGGCCCTGCAAGCCCGTACGATCCGGATGAACCCAGGGCGCAAAAAAAAGTTCAGCGGGGAGGCTCGTTTTTGTGTACTGATGAGTATTGTACCCGTTATATGGTGGGCACGCGTGGAAAAGGGGAAATAGGCTCAGGATCGAACCATATAGGGTTCAGGTGTGTAAAATAAGCTTACCGGGGGTATTTTTTAACCCCTGCATATTGCTCGTTTTACAACATTGCCTTATCTTCACCCCTACACAAAACACGCGTATGAACAAAGTAATTGTACCTGTAGATTTTTCAGAAACAGCTTTAAATGCAGCAAAATTTGCAGCCGATTTATGTGCCGGCTTTACCGGTGTAAAAATGATACTGTATCATTTATCAGAAAGTGATGAGGATGCAGCCGCCGCACCGGAAAAAATTGATGAATTATGCAAACAATTATCTTCAGGAAACGACTTATCCGTTGAAGGCAGGTGTGTATTGGGCCATGGCTTTCCTGAGCACCTTGAAATTTTAGTAAAGAGCGAGCAGGCAGACCTGGTAGTAATGGGCGTAACACCCTTAAGCGAATTAGCGCAAAGGTTTGTTACCGGCAACGCGCTGAAGCTTGCTGAAACAGGCGCCTGCCCCGTATTGATTGTACAGGAAACAGCGCAGTTTAAAGGCATTAAAAATGTAATGCTGGCTACTGACCTGCAAAATACTTTTTACAGCACTCCGGCAGATAGTATTAAAAAACTCCTGAGTGCACTTAGCGCTACACTGTATATTGTGAATGTCAACAGCGACCATTATATTGCACTAACCGAACATCATGAAAAAGAGAAGAAAGCCCTGATGACTCTTTTCCAGGACTTTAATCCTGAATTTTATTTCCTGCGTTTTTTTGATGTGGAAGAAGGACTGCACCTTTTTGCAGAAGAAAAAAGCATAGACCTTATCATCAGCATCCAGCGTGACCATCCGCTGATTGAACGCTTATTTAAAACAAGCCAAACCAAGAACATGACTTATAAGGGCAATGTACCTGTACTGGTAGTACACGAGGAAAAGCAGTAGCCGTTGCTGTATAAGACAATCACTCTGTTTCAGCCCCGTGTACGGGGCTTTTTTTGTACAAAAACCATTGCCGCTTACAAGGCAATGGTTAAAAAACACTAAACAACAAAACTTATATTTCAACACCTTCCATCTTACGCGTTTTGGCGGCGCCCGTATTGTGTACCTTTCCTAAAAATGAATCTTTCACTACCAGGCTTTTTACCACGTTTACATCCGCATGGCCAACACCGGTATTGGTAATGTTCATAGTTTGTACTACAAGATTTTGCCCG